>CAJXPR010000038.1 GCA_913058135.1 uncultured Gammaproteobacteria bacterium | reverse complement strand
CTACACAGAGTAGATCGTCGGCAGCGTCAGATGTGTATAAGAGACAGGTTTCACTACTGCCTGGTAGATGAAGGTATACTGATGCTGGGCAGCTCCGAAACCATCGGGCGATCTGGTTACCTGTTTGCTGCGATTGACGGCAGACAGCGCCTCTATCGTCGCTGTGACAGACCGTCTGTGCCCGGCCCGGCACTGTTGATGAATTCATTGCCACCACTGACAAAAACGTCCAAGAAGAATACGATGCCCACAAAAAAACCTTCTACTCCCCCTGGTGACAGTTTACAGGTTGCCGCTGACCAGGTGCTGTTGCAGATCTATGCGCCCGCGGCAGTGATACTCAACAATGATGGCGACATCATCTATATCAGTGGTCGTACGGGAAAATATCTGGAACCTGCCGCCGGCAAGGCCAACTGGAACTTTCATGCCATGGCCAGGGAAGGGCTACGTTCACCCATCGCCGCCGCGCTCAAAGTGGCGCTCACCAGCAAAGAGCCCGTGCAATTGCGCACGTTATACGTGGAAACGCCCACCGGTTCACAGCCGGTAAACGTGACCGTGCAGGCGCTGCATTCACCGGCTTCCCTGGCAGGCATGACCATCGTGGTGTTCAACGATATTGCGCACAGCGCGGCCAGCGAGAGCACCAGCGGCGACAAAGATGTGGCCGCCTACGAGGCCGAGCTGCAGCGAAGTGCCGAGGAGATCCTGGCGCTGCGCGAGGAGGCCCGGTCGACGCGGGAGGAGCTGCAGGCTGCCAACGAAGAGCTGCAGATGACCAATCAGGAGCTGCAGTCGACCAATGAGGAGCTGCAGTCCACCAACGAGGAGCTGCAATCTATCAATGAGGAGCTGACAACCTCCAAGGAAGAAATGCAGTCGATTAATGAAGAGCTGCAAGACACCAACAGTGAGCTCAAATCCAGAGTTACTGACCTGGCACTTGAGCAGAGCGACATGAAGAACCTGCTCAACAGCATTGAGATGGCGGTTGTTTTCCTCGACAAGAAACTGCTTGTCAGACGGTTCAACGACCGTGCGTCGAAGCTGGTCAGTTTGCGCGAGAGCGATGCAGGTCGTCCGTTGAGCGACATTTCCTCCATTCTTGACTACCCAACGCTTGAGGACGATGCCCGGGAGACACTGCGCAACCTGCAGGTGTCGGAAAAACAGGTGCAGACCAGCGATGGTCGCTGGTTTACCGTGGCAATCATGCCATACCACCGCATAGATGATGTCATCGACGGCGTGGTCATCACCATGGTCGAAGTCGACGAGTCGCAAAAGCTGGAACAGTAGACAGGCCACGATGCGGCGTTTAAGCTGGCTTGCCATGATTCTCAATCGAGAGGTTCGCCATGTCCGCTCGTCTGCCTGCATTGCATCGCGCCCTGCCGTCCCTTGTCCGGTCCCTGCTATCGCTTTCACTGTGTATCACCGCCACCACAACTCAGGCAGCTGAGGAACGCTCGCTGGTGATCGATGGCTTGCAGGCCCCGGTGGAAATTCTCAAGGACGCCTGGGGGGTGTCACACATCTACGCCGAGAACGAGCGGGACCTGTTTTTTGCCCAGGGTTACAACGCTGCGCGCGACCGGCTGTTCCAGCTGGAAATGTGGCGGCGTCAGGCAACCGGTACCCTGGCCGAACTGATGGGCGAGCGCATGCTGGATCACGACATTGGCGCGCGGCTGATGCGCTTCCGTGGTGATCTGCAGCAGGAGATGCGGCACTATCATCCGCGCGGTGATGAAATCATTCCGGCCTTTGTCGCGGGTATCAATGCCTATATCGACGAGATGCATGATGATCCTGCACAGTTGCCCATTGAGTTCCGGCTGATGGATCTGCAGCCTCAGCACTGGACGCCGGAAATCGTCATCTCCCGCCACCAGGGGCTGGTCGGCAATATCCGGGAGGAGCTCAACCTTGCCCGCGCCGTGGCAGCCACTGACAGGGACACAGTCAAAGATCTGATCTGGTTCCACCCGGGTGAGCCCGAGCTGCAGTTTGACGACGTTATTGATACCTCACTGTTGCAGGATGACATCCTGCGTCTGTACAACGCAGCGCGCAGCAGTGTGTCCTTTCTGCCCGAAGACATTGATGCACAATACCGGGCTACCGACAGTACCAGCCGTGAAAGTATGGCGGAACGGCTCAGTGATCAGCTGGCGGCCAGCCAGACCGAGGTGCTGGGGCGCAATCACGACATCGGCAGCAATAACTGGGTGGTCAACGGTGAGCTGAGCGAAAGCGGTTACCCGATCATGGCCAACGATCCGCATCGGGTGGTAGGCGCGCCGGCGCTGCGCTATTTTGTGCATCTCAATGCGCCCGGCTGGAACATTGTGGGCGGGGGTGAACCCTCCTTGCCGGGTATTTCCATTGGTCATAACGGGTTTGGTGCCTGGGGACTGACCGTGTTCCAGGTCGACAGCGAAGACCTTTACGTCTACGAAACCCACCCCGATGACCCCAACCGCTACCGCTATCAGGGCCGCTGGGAAACCATGCGCACCGAAGACGCCGAAATCGCTGTGCGCGGCGGTGGCACCCGCACCGTAACATTAAAATTCACCCGGCATGGCCCGGTTGTGCACGAGCGCCCTGATGCTCAGGCGGCCTTTGCCTTACGCCTGGCCTGGCTGGACATTGGTGCGGCACCGTATCTGGCCGGTCTGCGCATGAGTCAGGCACAGTCCTGGCAGGAATTTCGGGAGGGCGCAGCTTACAGTCGCCTGCCTGGCGAAAATTTTGTCTGGGCTGATCGTGACGGCAATATCGGTTACCAGGCGGTGGGCGTGGCACCGCTGCGCAGTAACTGGGATGGCCTGTTGCCGGTGCCGGGTGACGGTCGTTACGAATGGGACGGTTATTTACCCATACTGGCACTGCCCAATGCGACCAACCCGGAACAGGGATTCTGGAACACCTCCAATGAGAACCTGGTGCCCGATAACTATCCGCATCGTAATGCCGTCGGCTGGACCTGGACCGATCCCTACCGCAGCGACCGGGTGCGTGAAGTACTGGCGTCCGGGCAGACCTTTAATCTGCAGGACATGGCGCAGTTACAGAATGACTCCCTGTCGATTCCGGCCCGCACGCTGGTGCCCTTGCTCAACGGTCTGGCGCATGACAACAGTGCCACAGAGCGGGCGCGTCAGCAGCTGATGAACTGGGACTACCACATGGACATCGACTCCGTGGGTGCGGGCATTTATATGGCCTGGGAGCGTGAGCTGCGCGAGCGTGTGTCGGCCATGTTTATTCCCGATGCGGCGCAGGACTACATCGGCCTGCTGCAGATCAAGCCGACCATTGATCGTCTGCTGTCACCCGATGGCCGCTTTGGCTCCGACCCCACTGCGGGTCGTAATCGGCTGCTGCACGAGGCGCTTGCCGCAGCGGTCGACGACGATCTGCGGCAACGTTTCGGCAACGACATGGCGGCCTGGCAATATGGTCAGGAGGGTTACAAACATGTGCACCTGCGCCACCCGATGAGCGATGCGGTCAACGACGAACTGCGCGCTTCGCTGGAGGTGGGGCCGGCGCCCCGGCACGGCTACAGCTATACCGTCAGTAACACCTCCTATGGCGACAACCAGACCAGCGGCGCGTCGTTTCGCATGATCGTGGACACCGAGGATTTTGACCGTACGCTGGCCTCCAATACGCCCGGCCAGTCCGGTGATCCGGACAGTCCGTTCTATGAAAACCTGTTTGAGGAATGGCTCGACAACCGTTATTTCCCGCTGTTCTACAGCCGGGACAAGGTGGAGTCGGTAACGGCGGAAAGACTGCGGCTGGCGCCGGCGCAATAGGCTGCCGATACGCACCCGGAGGAGCTGCGAAAAAACCGCTTGCCAACGGGCGAATTAGGCATAGAATGCGCTTTTTTCTGCGGGTGCCATTCATTCCATGAACCTGGTGTCGTTCGACATTTTTCGTACTTTAGGCATGCCGGACACAACCGTTCTGAAACCGGACGATCTGTTCCGCCAGAAGGATTTGCTGCGCCAGGCTGACTGGGTGCTGTTCCCCGAGTACTGGCAGCTCAATGCGCTGGTATATGGTCTGAACTGCCGGGTGTTCCCCAGCGAGGCCAGTTACCGCATCGGCCACGACAAGGTGGAAATGACGCGCGCCTTTCAGGTGGTGGCAGCTGCGCATACGCCGTGGACCGAGATTGACGCCAACACGCCGGAAGCGCAGGATCGGCTCTGGCAATTGATGTCCTTACCCTTTGTCGCCAAGTTGCCCAAGGCCAGCATGGGAGACGGCGTCTGGTTGATCGAAAACCGTCAGGACTGGCAGCGCTACTGTGCGCGCACACCGGTGCTGTATGTGCAGGAATACCTGCCCATTGACCGGGACGTGCGTGTGGTTGTGATCGGGGAGCAGGTAGTGACCGCCTATTGGCGTACCCGGTCTGATCGCGGATTCTATAACAATGTTGCCCAGGGTGGGCGGATTGAGCACAGCCCGGTGCCCGCCCAGGTGACCGACCTGGCCCTGCGGCTGGCGCGGGAGCTGGGTGTGGACCACGCCGGTTTCGACATTGCCCTGGTGGGCAATCATCCCTATGTGCTGGAGTTCAACCGCCTGTTTGGCAATCAGGGGCTGGGGCAGGGTTCTGCGATCCGGGACGCCATTCTGGCCTACCTGACCAGCAAGAGCGAGCCCGACGATCCCGAGGGGCCCGCGCCGGTGTGGCCGGTTGCCGTTTGACCTGGCGTTCAGTCGCGCACGTCGATGCGTCCACCAATATCGCGGAAGTCGACGTCGCCCGAACCGGTGTCGCGGGCGATAAAGTCGCCACGTACGTCACGCACATCGATGTCGCCTGAACCGTCGTCCTCAATGATCACATCACCGCCGACGCGATCGATATAAATGTCACCGGAACCATCCTCGATCTCCACGCGGTTTTCGATATTGCGCAGCTCAATGTCGCCGGAGCCGTCGTCTATACGCACCGGACCGGTGATATCCCGGATCTGTATGTCGCCCGAACCGTCATCAATGTTCAGCTCGCCGCGCACATCGCGGATATCCATGTCGCCGCTGCCGTCATCAATGTTCAGCAGCAATCCTGCCGGCACTATCACGTCTATATCGATGCGTGTGTCGCTGAAGCCGTTGAACAGTGAAAAGATATTAAAATTGCTGTCGCCTACTTCTGTCTCCACGATCCAGGTGTCGCCGCGACGTTCATAGAGAATGTCCATCTCGTCAAGCTCGCTGCGCGAGCCGGCACAGGCCTGTGCCTGTACTTCAATCGGCGCGTTGTCCGCGTCGCTGCCAATGATGCTCAGGTAGCCGGATCCGACATCCAGATCCAGCGTGCGGATGTCATTGCTGTCCAGATTGAAGTTGATGTCCTTGCACTCGTCGGCATGTGCGCTGGCGAGCAGACACAGGGGCAGTAAGCCGAGAATAATGAATTTTTTCACAGTTATTATCCTTTTTGATTTTTCGGTGTTACAGCAGATCATGGTTTAAGGGAAAGTTCTGCAAAAGTGGGGCCAATTTCGGAGAGGAACAGTATGTCTTTGTATTTAAAAGGATTTAAATGCGTTCCTGCCGGGACGGGCTCGGGTTGCGCACCACCGGACTGGTGAAATTGCCAAGCCGTTGGTCAAATTCGCCAATCCCGGCGTAATGAAGATAAAACCGATCAGGCTCGGTCTGGTCCATGTGGCGTGGTGAAACCTGGCACCCATGTTAAAGTAATATTCGTACACTTTCAGGAGGAAATTGACTGACCACCATGAATGCTGACACCGAATCAGAGCGCCGCTCTCAACGCCACATCGTCGCCGCATATTCTATCCTGGCTATAGCCGCCGTGATCCTGCTACTGCTCGCGTGGCGCTACTGGCCGACGCAATCCGATCAACCCCTGCCGGATTTTGCTGGATATGAAGATATCGAGGAGCGCAAAGAGGCCTTTTTCGGGTATTTTTTGCCGTTGGTAGAAATGCGCAATGAAGAGATTCTTAAATTGCGCGCCGAGCTGCTGGGCATGCGCGAGAACATGGACGATTTGTCCGGCCGCCAGCAGCGCCGCGTAGTGCAACTGGCAGAGGACTACGAGATCGAGGCTTTTGATGTTAACGAGCCGGGCGACTGGGACACACTGCTGCGCCGGGTAGATGTCGTGCCGCCATCGCTGGCCCTGGCCCAGGCTGCCAATGAAAGCGGTTGGGGCCTGTCCCGCTTTGCCCAGGAGGGCAACAATTATTTTGGTCACTGGTGTTATGTCGAAGGTTGCGGACTGATTCCGGATTCACGGCCGGCCGGCGCCCAGCATGAAGTGGCGGCCTTTGATTCGCCGGCGCAATCGGTGCAGCGTTATATTCGCAATCTGAACAGTCATGAAGCCTACCGTGACCTGCGGCTGAAGCGCTCCGAGCTGCGTGAGAACGACGAGCTGATTACCGGCCTGGAGCTGGCCGAAGGTCTGACGCAGTACTCTCAGCGTGGTCAGGAATATATCCGCGAATTGCAGGCGATGATCCGCTTTAATGAGCTGGATGAACTGGATGAGCCGGACGCTGCCGAGGTGCTGCCATTGGGTACGCACACGTCGCAGTAACTGCTCAGTCGTTGTGCCTGGGACCGAAGAGTTTTTGTCTCGCCGCGTCCCACAGATAGATCTGGCATGAAATGAACAGTATGTCGCCAATCATCAGCGTACGGCGCAGTAGCCCGGTAAACAGGCCGTATTTCCTTTCCTTGATCTGATGGATTGTGCCAGCGATCAGTGAAAAACCCATGTTGCGCTCAAACTGCTTGGCGCGATGGTTCAGTGCAATCTCGATTTTGAAGCCCTCACGATAGCGCTGCGGCACCGAGTTCCACAATCGCCGTGTCACCGCGCGTTCACCGCCAATAATCGGGGTATAGTGCAACAACCTGTTCAGCAAAATAGTTTTCCTTGCGCGTACACCGACAAACATTTCGTAGCGGCCATCAACAACCGGCTGCACGATGGCTGACAGCTTGTCGGGCGTCAGACCGGTAACGTCGGCATCAAGAAACAGAATAATGTCATCGCTGGCCGCGTCTACGCCCGCCGCCATCGCCGCCGCCTTGCCGCTGTTCTGCGCCAGCCGAATTACTTTCGTCGCCCCTGCGCTGGCGGCCAGCTCGGCCGTCCTGTCGGTGGATCCATCGTCCACCACGATGACTTCGCGGGCGCCCGGGCACTGCAGCGCCTCAGCGACACTTTCGGCGACCGTTTGCGCTTCGTTGAATGCCGAAATAACTACAGAGACCATTGTTTGCGCAACCTGCTGCCCGCCAACAGATAGGCAGAGACAATCACCAGAACGAACAGCAGAAAGGCGATCTCTATGGTTTGCATGATTGCGCCGAATTGATAGGTGGTGCCAATGACCGCATAGGCGACGACTGTCAGCAGTCCCGTGACGGTCACTACACCCGCCACATTGGTGGCCAGATAGGTGCGTAGCGGCATGCCATGCACGCCAGCCAGTACCTGTATCAATGTGCGTGTTCCGTAAACAAACTTGGACAGGAACAGAACGCGTTTGCCGCCGGCGTTGAAGGTTCTCTCGACACCTTCAAGGAAATGCTGGCCGACCTTGCCGGTGAGACGTTTGAGCGTTGGTTTCGGGAAGCGGCGCCCCAGGCTGTACCACAGAATATCCGACAGCAGGGTGGCCAGCATGGCCAGCGCGAGCACAGACATCAGGTCCATGCGATGCGTGGCAGCAAGGTAGATGGCTGGCAGCAGAACAAGCTCACCAGCAACGATCATTCCTACAAAAAGGGCAAGGTAGGGGTAGGCGGACAGGGTTTCCAGCAAGGGTAGTACGAGGTCCTGAAATGGCTGCATTGATTGTGACGTCCTGTTAACAATACTACTGCTGTCCGGGATGCTAGCTGAAAAACGGTCGGACAGCAAAGGCAGCCCTATCGGGGGGAAACCGGGTGCTTGTTGAGCAGCACTATTGTGTCATCGACGTGGCGGGAAAAGGTGTCGTGCAGACGACGGTAGATGTCGTCCGCTGCATCGCTTCGATTGCCGTCCAGCTGCTGCGCCAGTTCCAGTTCAGCTTTCCGGCGCTGTTCCAGGACGTCCTGGGTCTGGTCGGCGGTAAACAGGGCGTGCAGCCGATGGATAAGTTGCTCGCCGGCTTCGCGATCAGCATCGGGTGCAGCGGGCAGGTCGCCGGTATCACGTATCGCCGCATTCAACTGCCGGACAAAGTCTTCACGTTCATCGGCGATGCGGTTGAACAGACAGGTAGTGTCCTCATCATCGACGAACTCTGCTGCATCGTGATAATGATCGACAGATTCCTGCGCCATACGATGCAGCGCCTGCAGCGCCACCTGTAACTCTGAACGAAGAATGCTCATGGACGACGGTCTCCCTTACTCCGTGGACTGATTGTATTCATGATTTTCCGGTGTAACAACTGACAGCGCCCGGGGCAGGACACGAAAGCGGGCCGGCGTCTGGCTCACGGGTTCGCCGTCAGCATGAATAGCCAGGCGACGCTTGCCGGCGCGGATGTCAATTTCTGTGGCCTGTGCGCAGAACACACGGCGATCCCGGCTTTGATGCCCGTTGCGCAGCAGGGGCGCCAGCGTGATGAACTCCCATGTTGATAGTGGTCGCAGACTGTACAGTGACAGTTTGCCATCGTCGATCCGGGCATGGTCACTGATGACATTGCCACCGCCATAGAAGCGGCCGTTGCCGACAGCCAGATGCATGGAGCGCAGCTGATGGTTTTTGCCGTCCAGGGTCACGCACAGGCGGAACTGATCGTGACGCATGATCGCGCCGGCGAGTGCGCGAACATAGCTGAACACGCCCCAGCGTTTCTTCACATCGTCGGTGAGTTCCTCGGTGACGTGTACGCCCAGGCCCATATTGGCAACGTTAAAGTAGTAGTGGTTGTTCACCTCGCCCAGGTCGATGCGCTGTTGGTGATTGGCGGCAATAATCTCGAAGGCCAGCTCCAGGTCTTCGGGAATGCACAGTGAACGCGCCAGATCGTTGGCCGTACCCAGCGGCAATATGGCAAGGGGCAGGTCGCAGGTTAACAGCACATCGATCATCGAGCTGAGCGTGCCGTCGCCACCTCCGACAATCACCAGGTCCAGCGCCGCCTGGCGCTTCTTCACAGCCGCATGGCTTTCTTCGGGGCTGTGCGAAATCAGTTGCTCGACGTCCATACCTGCCTTTTCCAGACGCCGCAGGCCGTAATCCAGAACGGCCTCCGCACCCTGACGGCTTTTGGGGTTGACGATCAGCAGTGCGCGGGTGCGCTGCGTGGTTGTGGCGGACGGTGTCGCCGATGTTGCCGGTGTTCCGTGTGTCATACCTGGCTGTCCTTAAAAAGCGAGTGGCTCCTGAATAGTGAGCGGTCCCTGAAAAATGAGTGGCGTCTGCTAGAGAATGGCTTCAGCCTCCGCTGGCGTCAGGAAGGGCACCGGCTGGCCCATGCGCACGCCATAGATGACCGAGTAGGCCAAAACGTTTTGTACGTATCCGCGAGTCTCCAGAAACGGAATGGTTTCTATCCAGATGTCCATGGGCACCGGACTGTCCGCACTTCTGCGCAGCCACTGTTTGACGCGATTGGGACCGGCGTTATAGGCGGCAGCGGCCAGTGCCCGGTTGCCGTCGAACTCTTCCAGCAGACCGGCCAGATAGCGGCTGCCCAGCGTGATATTGATCTCCGGCTGGTACAGGTCAGCGGTCGCCACGCGCATGCCGGCGCCCAGTGCGGTTTCCCGCGCCGTCCCCGGCATCAGTTGCATCAGGCCGCGGGCGCCGGCGGGCGAGCGTACGTCATGCATGAAGGCGCTTTCCTGGCGGGCGATGGCAAACAGTAACTGTGGTGGGATGTCGAGTTCGGCAGCCACGCTGCCAAACTGATCGCCGTAAGCCAGCGGGAAGCGCAGCTGCATGTCATCCCAGTAACCGATCTGGATCATGGCCTGAATGCTGTTGCGGTGCCAGCCCCATTCGTTGGCGAGTTTGCCGCTGGCCGCGATCTGTTCCGGCGTCATGCGCTGCAATGCGTATTGCCATTCATTGCGGGCGCCGGTTTCATCGCCAAGCAGATACAATTCACGGGCGCGCAGGATGGAGGGCAGGGTGGACAGTTCGGTCAGCTGCGGCTGGTCAACGGTCACGGGTCGGTCTTCCAGCTCGTAGTCCAGGCCCAGCCGGTCGGCAGCCAGGAAGCCGTAATAACTGCGGGTACCGGCGACCTCGCGGTACAATGCCTGGGCCCGGGCGTCCGCTGCCGGTAAGTTTTTCTGTTCCAGCATGCGGGCCTGCCAGTAGCGCCAGCGTTCGCTGTCACGGGCATCGTCGGGAAGGCGGGCGATCCATTCCTCGATGCGTGGCCAATCCTGGTTGCGCAGCGCGTCACGCAGAATCCAGCTTACCAGGGTTTCGGTGACCAGGCTGGGGGTGTTGCGCAGTAACGATTCGGTTTCACCGACAAACCCCTGCAGCAACAGGCGCTGGGCGATAAGACGTTGATGTTCGACCAGCGTGTCAGCAGCAAAGTCGTGTATATCGTGGTGGCTTTGCAGCAGAAGCATGGCCAGCGGCGCGTCAATGGTCATCAGGCGGCGAATGCCGTGCAGGATAATCTCGCGGGTTTCGCTGTTGTCGGCACGCAGCGAGTCAAAGTCGCGCAGGCGCTCTGGTTCACGATGCACGCGCAAATAAAGCTCGGCCAGTGTGCGTTCGCGTGTGGGCATCAGCGTGGTGATATAACGGGCCAGCCCCAGGTGGCCGGCCTGCAGGGTTTTGCTGAACCGCTGCCAGGCGATGTCCGGAGTCAGGAAGCCTTCAGCCATCCAGGCGTCAAACACCGGATCGCAATCATTAGGCTGGGATATGGCAACATTCCACAAGCGGTCAGCATCCGCCAGCGTGGTGTAGTCGCCCAGCTCCAGGTTGGCGTGCATGGCGCGGCAGGTAAGCTGGGTCGTGGTGTTATCCGGGTTGTGGTAGCGCAGCAGCTCGGCCCCACGATTCTCGCGGGCCAGCGCGGCTACCCACTCGCGCTCCAGGCGATCGCCGAGGTAAGTATTGCCGTTGTGCGCGAGGAACTGATCAATCTCGAAGAACTGGCCATCGGTGCGTTCGCCGTCACTGTCGGCGCGGGCCAGCTGGTTGAGGCGTTTGCCGAGGACGGTGTAGTCGAGGTATGGCAGCAGGGGGTAACCCACCAGTTGCTCACGCAGGTTGTTGAAGGTGTCGCTGTCATTTTCTGCCAGGGCGTCGCGGGCACGTTGATACAGGGCGCGTTGCTGGTCCAGGCCGGCATCCGGCTGGCTGCTTTCGGTGGCGTGACTCAGGCCCGGGACTGCGCCCAGCACAAGCGCCATTCCGCCCAGCGTCTGGCGCAGACGGGAAAGGATGGCATTGTGTCGACTGAAACCTGACAACATTGCGCGCTCTTGAAGCCGGGTGGAAGTTGAATTGATGGCTGAGATCATAACACGACAACAGACCCTGAAAACGGCTCTTGTATTACACCAGACCGTTGCGCACCGGGTGTAAAGCAGGACGTATTTTGTGCGCTGGTGATATTATGTCGCGGCGGCTGCACAGACCCCGCGTTATACCGGGGCTTTCACGAACCCACTCTGGCCAGCAAGGAGCCGGACATGTCGGAAAAATTCAGCGATTTATCACCGGAGCTCATTAAATTTATTGGTGAGCAGCACATTTATTTTGTTGGCACGGCCGGCGCCGAGGGGCGCATCAATGTGTCTCCCAAAGGAATGGACAGTCTGCGTGTTCTGGGGCCGAATGAGGTTATCTGGCTGAACATGACTGGCAGCGGCAATGAAACAGCTGCACATGTGCTGGAAAATCAGCGTATGACCATCATGTTCTGTTCCTTCGGCAAGCAGCCGCTGATACTGCGACTTTATGGCCAGGCGCAGGTGATTCATCCGCGCGATGCGGACTGGAATGCACTGATCACGCAATTTGACGACCATGTCGGCGCCCGGCAGATTTTCCGGCTGGCCGTGGACCTGGTGCAAACCTCCTGCGGCTACGCAGTGCCGCATTGCGATTATCAGGGCGAGCGCATCACCCTGGCGAAGTGGGCCGACAAGCGCGGCCGCGAAGGCGTGGAAGCCTACTGGGCTGAACGCAACACGGTCAGCCTGGATGGCAAGGACACCGGTATTCTATAAAGGGACTGGAAAAGGGGACGGAGGGATTTAGCTCGCTAAATCCCTCCGTCCCCTTTTCCAATCCCTTTGCCCCGCACAATAAAAAGCTTCTGGAACGGGTCTCATGTTATGTTGTCCACTCTATGTGTAAGAAAGGTAAAACAAACAACACGCAAGCTGTGATCTGAGGAGAATGCCGATGAGTGCGCGAACCGAAGTATCAACAGACGCCCGAGGTAGTGAGACGCCTGTCATCCACACTGTCCGCCCCGCCGAGCTGGGCTCGGTATTACGCCAGGGGCTGGCGGATTTTGAAGCCAAACCCACCCATGGGGTCTTCCTGACCCTGATCTATCTTCTGATAGCCCTGTTTGCCGCGCTGTTTGGCCTGGGCTAGAATTTCCTGCCACTGCTGTTCCCGCTGGTTGGCGGCCTGGCGCTGCTGGGCCCGCTGGCAGCCTGCGGCCTGTATGAACTGAGCCGGCGCCGCGAACTGGGCCTGGACTATTCCTGGTATCACGTTTTTGATGTCGCCCAGGCGCCGTCGCGTGGCGCGATTGCTGCCATGGCGCTGATACTGGCAGCGCTGTTTGTGGTCTGGCTGATGACTGCCGAACTGCTTTACGGGGTATTTTTTGCGGGACCGGCCCCGGCGGATGTTGTGGCCATGATGCAGCAGATATTCCAGACCTCTGCCGGTTGGCAATTGCTGATTACCGGCACCCTGGTCGGGTTTGTCTACAGCGTGGCGGTATACATGGCAACCGTGGTGTCGCTGCCGATGATGCTGCAGCAGAAAACCAGCCTGGGCAGAGCCGTGATGACCTCATTGCGCGCCGTGCAGTCTAACTGGCAGGCCATGGCCGCCTGGTATCTGATCGTGGTTGGCCTGGTACTGCTGGGGTCCCTGCCCTTGTTCGTCGGGCTGGGAATCGTGGTGCCGATTCTTGGCCATGCCACCTGGCATCTGTATCGCCGATCCGTGACGGTACCCTGACACGGGTGCCGTGCATGCTTTTCAGAGACTGAGGTTTGGGTGGAAGCGCCTGACAAAGCCTTTTATACTCAATGGTTAGAACGCTGACTGAATGCGTTCAACATTTGTCGGTCAATTGAAAAGGAACGTCAACAATGAAGTCACTACCCCAGAGTCTGGCCCGTGCCGCGCGCGGGCTGGCCGTACTGACGACGCTGCTGTTGCTGGGCACCGGCGCATCCGCGCAATATCTGCAGACCACCATGAGCGCAACCGAAACGCCCGGCGCCGACGCCGATACCCTGGTGGTGCTGGTGCCCGCAGACACGGAGCAACTGAGTTTGCCCGGCTGGAGCCAGGCGACCATTGATCACGTCAACCGCGCGCTGGCGACGCGGGATTTTGATGGCAGTGCCCGCCAACAGCTTGAGCTGCTGGCACCGGCAGGTCTGTCGGCTGACAGACTGATTGCCGTGGGCGTAGGTGACCCGGCACAGCTGCCCCGCCATGTCGCCGAAGAGATTGGCGCGGCGCTGTCTGTGCATATCGATGGCAGCAACGCTGACATAATAGAAGTGAACACCCGCCTGATCACTGATCCGGCCCGCAATGCCGGGATTGCCGCCGCCGTTGCGCATGGCGTTGATCTGCGCAACTACCGGTTTGATCAACTGAAAAGCAGCGCGGAGCCAAGGCCCTCCCAGATCTATCGCTGGGTAGTGCATTCGCAGGCACAGGCCGAGCAGCAATATGCGATGCTTGATGCGGTGGCGCAGGGTGTATTTACTGCGCGGGAACTGACCAACCTGCCCGGCGGGGATGGACATCCGGCAGCCTTTGCCGAATATGCCCGTGAGCAGCTGGCACCGTTGGGCGTGGAGGTCACCATTCTGGGGCCCGAACAGGTCGAGGCGGCCGGCATGGGATCGCTGCTGGGTGTCAGCAAGGGCAGTCAGCACAAGGCGCATCTGCTGGTTGCGCATTGGCGCGGCAGCAGCGAAGCGCCTATTGCCCTGGTCGGCAAGGGCAACACATTCGATACCGGCGGCTACGATCTCAAAACCACGGACTCCATTCTGCAGATGCAGAGCGACAAGGCTGGCGGCGCCGCGGTGGTTGGTGCCCTGAAGGCCCTGGCAGCACAACAGGTGCAGATCAACGTGGTGGGGGTTGTACCCCTGTCGCAGAATTCCATCTCGGGTGAAGCCATGTTGCCGGGCGATGTGCTCACCGCCGGCGACGGCACCACTATCGAAGTGACCAGCACCGACGCTGAAGGCCGGCTGATTCTGGCCGACGGTATCTGGTATGCCCGCGACCGGTTTGAGCCACGCGTAATCGTGGATATCGCCACGCTGACCGGCGCCAAGGTCACTGCCGTGGGCACGGAAATGTCAGCCATATTCTCCGAACATGATACTCTGGTCTCAACCATGCGCCAGGCCGGTGAGCTGACCAACGAGCTGGTCTGGCAATTGCCGCTGGGTCCATATCCGGGCATCATCGACAGCCGTATCGCCGATATCAAAAATACCGGTTCGCCGGGCGCGCAGGCCGGCGCTATCTTCCTGCAACATTTTGCCGGAGACACACCCTGGCTGCATATCGACAATGCGGGTCAGGCCCTGGCCAGCAGCGCCAGCGGTATCCATCCGGCCGGTGCCACGGGCCACGGTGTCCGCCTGCTGACCGAGTGGGTGAAAATCTACGCGGCGCAGGCCCAATGACGGATAAGGTGACCGAAAAGGTGACCGAAACGACGACCGAAACGGTCATGATCATTACATATTCTTATATCAGGAGCGCATTTTGAAACCTGTTCTCAGTTTTGCCGCAAGGCTACCTTCCATCAAATCCACGCTGAAACCGGCGCTGTTTCCGGCTATCGGCTTCAGCCTGCTGTTGAGCGCCTGTAGCGACGATCAGCCCGAAGTCACCGAGGCCGACATGCAGGATGACACACCGATGGCTGTGGAAACCGAAGCCAATCCGCTACTGGCGCAAAGCACCTTGCCGTATGGTATGCCGCCGTTCGATCAGATTCGTAACGAACATTTCCTGCCCGCCTACGAGCGCGCGATGGAGATGGAAAGCGAAGAAATTGACGTCATCGCCAACAATCCGGAGCCGCCGACGTTCGAAAATACCATTGTTGCAATGGAGCGTACCGGACAGGCGCTGACCCGTGTGGCGCGCATATTCGGCAACATCAATGGTGCCCACACCAATCCCGAACTGCAGGCCGTGCAGCGCGAAATGGCCCCCCGATTGTCAGCGCACAGCGACTCCATTTCACTGAACCCTGAGCTGTTCGCTCGTGTCGACAGTCTTTACCAGCAGCGCGAGGAACTGGCACTGGATTCCGAGTCAGATCGTCTGCTGGAACGTTATCACACCAGCTTTGTTCGCGCCGGCGCGCAACTGAGCGAAGAACAAAAGGACCGCCTGCGCGAAATCAACAGCGAGTTGGCTACACTGAGTACTCAGTTCACCCAGAACGTGCTGGCGGAAGTGAACGCTTCCGCCGTGGTTGTGGACACGCGTGAAGAGCTGGCCGGCCTGTCCGATGCGCAGATTCAGGCAGCGGCCGACGAAGCGGCCGAGCGCGGTGAAGAAGGCAAGTATGTCATTACCCTGCGCAATACCAGCGGGCAGCCACCGCTGACATCACTGGAGAATCGGGCGCTACGCGAACGCATCCAGAAAGCATCGGTGGCGCGCGGTAGCCGCGGAAACGAATATGACACCACCGGGATCGTCTCCGACACCTTGAAGCTGCGTGCCGAGCGCGCGCAAATGCTGGGGTACGAGACGCACGCCGACTATATCTTGTCCGAGCAGACCGCCGGCAACAAGGTCGTGGTCAATCAGTTGCTGGGTGGCCTGGCGCCGGTGGCCGTGGCCAATGCCCGTCTTGAGGGCGAAGAAATCAAACGCATGATTGACGAGACCGAGGCTGAGCCCTTCGAACTCCAGGCCTGGGACTGGGCTTACTACGCTGAAAAGGTACGTCAGGCACGATATGCGTTTGATGAGTCCGAAGTGCGCCCTTACTTTGAGTTGAGCAACGTGCTCGAAAACGGTGTGTTCTACGCGGCGGAGCAGGTCTACGGGCTGACGTTCGAGCGTCGCGATGATCTGCCTACCTATCACCCGGATGTGCAGGTGTGGGAAGTGTTTGATGCCGATGGCTCCGGCCTCGGGCTGATGCTGGGCGACTTTTACGCGCGCGGCAGCAAGCGCGGTGGTGCCTGGATGAACAGCTACAACACCCAGAGCGGTCTGCTTGGCGGCAGCAAGGTGATTGGTAATCACCTGAATATCACCAAGCCGCCGGCCGGCGAACCAACACTGATGACCTTCGACGAGGTCACTACCCTGTTCCACGAATTTGGTCACGTGTTGCATGGTCTGTTCTCGGATGTTGAATATCCGCGTTTTGCCGGCACCGCGGTGCCGCGTGACTTTGTTGAGTTCCCGTCCCAGGTTAATGAAATGTGGGCGACATGGCCCGAAGTATTGGCCAACTACGCTCTGCATTACGAGACCGGTGAGCGCATCCCGCAGGATCTGCTTGACCGTGTACTGGAGGCGCGCCAGTTTAATGAGGGCTTTGCTACCACGGAATACCTGGGTGCATCCATCATCGATCAGGCACTGCACCAACTTCCTCCGGAACAGATTCCCGATGCCGACCAGATCATGGCATTTGAGGCGCACGCCCTGGCCCAGGCCGGTCTGAACTACGATCCGGTGCCGCCGCGTTATCGCACGCCGTATTTCTCCCACATCATGGGTGGTTATTCAGCTGGCTACTATTCCTATATCTGGAGTGAAGTGCTGGACGCCGATGCGGTGCAGTGGTTTATCGAGAACGGAGGCATGCTGCGCGAAAACGGTGATCAGTTCCGCAATGCGCTGCTGTCGCGCGGCGGTAGTGTAGAAGCCATGGATCTGTATCAAAACTTCGCCGGTCGCCAGCCTGATATCGAGCATATGCTGCGGCGTCGCGGATTGCAGCCTCAGTGAGAACATTCAAGGTACCGAATACGCTGGTTCTGCTGTTCGCCATGCAGGTGCTGGCGCTGGTCATCACCTGGGTGCTGCCGGCTGGCGAATTTGACACCACACTGAACGAGGCAGGCCGGGAACTAGTGGTTCCCGGCACCTTCGCGCTGCTGGAGGAAAGTCCTTCGCTCAGCGTGGTGGATCTGCTGACGGCGGTGCCCCGGGGCATGGCTGACTCGCAGGGCGTTATCTTTTTTGTGCTGATCGTCGGCGGTGTACTGGCCGTTATCCGCCATACCGGTGCCATTGAAGCGTTGCTGGGTCGTATCCTGCAGCGCTTCAGTACCCGCACCGGGCTGCTGATATTTTTTCCCATGTTTGCGTTTGCTGTCGGCGCCAGCACTTTTGGCATGGCGGTAGAATTCATCACCCTGGTTGCGTTGCTGATGACGTTCTGTCTGGCCATGCGCCTGGACGCCATGACCGCAGTGGGCATTCTGGTGATCGGCTATGGCATTGGTTACGGTGCCGCGGCCATGAATCCGTTTACGGTGCTGGTAGCCCAGGATGTGGCTGACCTGCCACCGGGTTCGGGCATTGGTTTACGGCTGGCAATATTCCTGCCGCTGCTGTTGCTGGGCTTTCATCATGTGTACCGCTACGCACAACGGGTGAAAGCCGACCCCAGTGCCAGCCTGGTCTACGATCTGCGTCACGAGCACGCGGAGGCATCGGTTGATGAATACCCGCCACTGACCACTACACGCAAACTGGTGCTGCTGGTCATGGTGCTGGGGATCATGACATTGGTAGCGGGTGTCATATTCTATGGCTGGTACCTGACTGAGCTCAGCGCGCTGTTTGTAGCACTGGGTATCATTACCGCCGTAGTGGCGCGCATTACGCCCGATGATACCGCGGTAGCGTTCTCCAAAGGCGTCACTGACCTGGCCGCCACGGCGCTGCTGATTGGCATGGCGCGGGGTATCGCGCTGATTCTGGAAGATGGCGACGTGCTGTACACCATTGTGCACGGCCTGTCGGTGCCCTTGACCATGGTGGGCGCAGAGCTCGCCGTGGTGGGCATGCTGCTGATGCAGAGCCTGCTCAATTTCTTTATCCCGTCGGGCAGTGGTCAGGCCTATGTCACCATGCCGCTGATGGCGCCCATGTCCGATCTGCTGGGCATCTCGCGGCAAACGGCGGTGCTGGCCTATCAGTTCGGTGATGGCTTCACCAATATGATCATCCCCACCAACGGCATCCTGATGGGTATTCTGGGTATTGCCGGCATCCCCTATGATCGCTGGTTCCGGTTTTTGATGCCGCTGATGCTGAAGCTGTTGCTGGCCAGTTCGGCGATTCTGATCGGGGCCGTGTGGTTTGGTTATTAAATGCGGCGACGCAATGAGCTATGGGACCGGGTACAGTTGCACCGGTTCCAGCTCCACGGACTGACTGTCATCGCTGAATGAAACCAGGCCGTCCTGCACCAGGCAGTGCAGCGTCATGTTGCGCTGCGCCAGCGCCGCCAGTGCCTGAGTATGATTGGGCAACAGGTTGATGATGCGCAGATTGTTTTGCCGGGCAAATTGGGCGCTGTTCTGCTCAACCCACATCTCGGCAATACGTCCACCGTAACAGTAAACTGTGACCTGTTGCGAACGCCCGCAGGCTTTGCGTACCAGCCGCTCATCAGGCATGCCGACATCAATCCAGTGCTCAATGGCGCCGGTCAGGTCCTTCTGCCACAAATCGGCCTCGTCTTCGGTGCTGAGTCCACGGCCGAATTCCAGGCGCTCATGCGCGTTCAGGGCAAAGGCCAGCAGGCGCACCATCATGCGTTCGTCGGTTTCGGACGGATGGCGGGCCAGGGTCAGGACGTGTTCCTGGTAATAGTGCCGCTCCATATCCGAGATTTGCAGCGTCGCTTTGAAAACAGTTGCTTTGGCGGCCATGGGTGTCCGTCGGTATTGGAAATCAGGGCGTGGATGATACCTCAGCCACAGACCGAAAAAAACTGACGCGCCTTTAAACCCGGATGGGTGAGGCGGCGTCTAACCATTAAACACGGAATATAAGACTGGACATGTCTGCAGACAATACATTGGCCATCCGCCGGGCGCAGGCAGGCGATCGCCAGGCCTTTCACCAGCTGTATCAGCAACACATCGGGCGTGTGTACGCCGTGTGCTGGCGATTGCTGGGAGACCGACAGAAGGCCGAGGATGCCAGCCAGGAGAGTTTTGTGAAGGTGTGGCAGAGCCTGCCCGACTTCAAGGGAGACAGCACCTTTGCGACCTGGCTGCACAGGATAGCGACCCGGACTGCGATTGACTGCTGGCGCCGCGACAAGAGACTGACCTTTGTCGATCCGGAAACAGCCGACGGACTGGCAGAGCAGGGAGGCCAGACCACAGCCGCAGCGAACATAGACGGACGTGACCTGGAGCAGGCCATCCAGCGTTTGCCGCCGCAAGCCAAGGCAGTATTTGTGCTGTTTGCGCTGGAAGGTTACCAGCACAATGAAATTGCGGTACTGCTGAACATTGCCGAAGGCTCGAGCAAGGCGCAGTATCATCGGGCCAGGCAGTTATTACGAGGTTTTTTGAGTGAAGAGTGAACACGAACTGGATCAGCTGACCGCAGCGCTGCCCCGCGAAATCGAGCCGGAGCAGGACCTTTGGCCGTCCCTGGAAGCGCGCTTGCCGGAGCGCCGGCCGGTTAAAAAGCGTCAGATGTCACGGCCGAACCGGATGCTGGCCATGGTCGCTGCGCTGGCGCTGGTGGTCGTTGTTGGCTGGCGTGTGATGCTGGTGCCGGACAACAGTTCCGTGCCCATGGCAGTCAACGAAACGCCGACCACGGACGCCATGACTCTGCCGGTGCAATATGAGATCGCGCAGCAGTATGAAACCATCAAGGCTGAACAGCTGGCACAGATTTCGCCGCACAGCGAGACCTTTGGTGACTGGCAGTATCAAATGGTGTCATGGGATCAGGCGATCGACCAGGTCAGCGGTGCACTGGAATATTACCCCGACGACCCGCGTCTGTTGGCGCAGATGCAGGGTCTGTATGAACAGCAACTCGATTATCTGCGGCTGATTGGCCGTGTCGATTCGACCGTCTACTTTTCAGGAGAGGAATTATGAACTCAACAACACCATGGATTAGCGCTGCCACACTGGGCCTGCTGATTGCTGTCAGTCAGGCCGTCAGGGCGGCCGATGCCCCGCTGGTCATCGATGAAACCCGGCAGGTCAGCAGCAACGAGCGTATTGAGCTGGAAGTCATGCGCGGTGAGGTCGTTATTCGAACCGGGTCCGACAATACCTTCAGAGTATCCGGCACACTGGACGAGCTTGCGGAAGGTTTTGAATTGCGCTCCGAAAACGGGTTTACCTACTTTGAGGTGGAAATGCCCCGCAACGTCAACAGCTCGGGTTTTCGTCGCGCCCAGGAATCAGATCTGGAGTTTGTGGTACCGGCAGGCAGTCGCGTCAGCTACGTCGGTGTCAATGCAGAAGTCGACATTGACGGGGTGGCCGGTGGCTCCGAAATCAATACGGTGAATGGTGACATCACCGCCAGCAACCTGAGTGAGCGGGTAGAGCTGCGCACCGTCAATGGCGATATCACCGCACGCAATATCGGTGGCCGGATAGACCTGCAAACTGTCAACGGCGAGATCAGCGACAGTGACTCTGCTGGGCGCGCCTACTACGAAGCGGTCAACGGTGAAATCGACATTGACACCACTGCCGACGAAGTTGAAGTGACTGTTGTCAATGGATCGGTGCGGGCACGGTTGCAGGGCACCAGTGAACTGAGCGTGAAAAGTGTCAACGGCGACATCGAAGTTGTGCTCACGGAATCCAGCTCGCCACGCATTTCCGGAAGCACCGTCAGTGGGGAAATAGTCCTTTCCCTGCCGGCCGATGTGGATGCCCGCTTCAGTCTGGAAAGCCTTGCCGGCGGTAACCTGGTCAATAACATCACTGATGATGAAGTGGTGCGCGCTCGCTTCGGTCCCCGCCGGAACCTGGACTTCTCTACGGCTCGCGGCACCGGTACGGTCGACATGAGTTCAGTCTCCGGTCGACTGGAGTTGCGCAGCAACTGAATCCGGCATACGCTTCAGGTCTTGCCGATGACCGGTTTGACCTGGAGGAAGCGCCGCGTGAGCGTATTCAAGCGATTGACCATGGCCGCCAGTGCCGTGCTGATGAGTGTAACTGCCAGCCAGGGACTGGCTCAGAATCAGGGCCCTGACTGGGTCCAGGTTGATGAAGAAGTACTGGAACATTTCCGCACCATGGTGCGCATGGACACCACAGATCCACCCGGCCGGGAAATAGAGCTGACCGAGTATCTGGTTTCAGTACTGCAAGCGGAAGGCATTGAAGTCGATGTTTACGCACTGGAGGCCGATCGACCCAATGTTGTGGCCCGCCTGCGTGGCAACGGCAGCAAGCGTCCGCTGTTGTTGATGGCCCATCAGGATACTGTCAATGTTGACCCCGACAAATGGGTGTTCCCGCCGTTCAGCGCCGAGCGTGACGGCGGCTGGATCTACGGCCGCGGCACCGTTGATGACAAGGACAATGTTGCTGCGGCACTGATGACCATGCTGCTGCTCAAGCGGCAGAACGTTGAACTGGACCGGGATGTGATATTCCTGGCCGAGTCCGGCGAAGAAGGTGCCACCCGCATCGGCATTGAGTATATGGTCAACGAACATTTTGCCTCCATTGATGCCGAGCATTGCATTGCTGAAGGTGGCAGTGTGGTGCGACAGGGCGGCAGGGTGCATTATGCTGGCGTGCAGACCGGTGAGAAGCTGCCCCGCGCCATCGAACTGAGTAGCACCGGCGTTGCCGGTCACGGTTCAGTGCCACTGCAAAGCAATGCCATTGTCGCATTGTCCCGCGCCATTACCGCGGCTGCAGACTGGCAACCGCCGGTACGTTTCAGCGACACCATCAGCACTTATTTTTCACGTCTGGCGGCGGTCTCGGAGCCGGACGCGGCTGCGCGTTATCGGGCGCTGCTGAGTCCCGGTACGCCCGAGTTCGATCGAGCGCTGGCGTACCTGAAAGCCAACGAACCGCGCAACGCCGCCGTGCTGTTCAGCACCATCTCTCCGACCATTGTTGATGGCGGCTACCGGGTCAATGTGATCCCATCGGATGCCACCGCCACACTGGATGTGCGCCTGTTGCCGCAGGAAGAACCGGAAGCGTTCCTGGCGGCACTGCGTGATGTCGTGAACGATGCCAGCGTCAGCGTCAATTGGGCAGCACGTGATGTGCGACCGGGCGCTTCAAGTCGTCTGGACACCGAAGCATTCCGCGTGATCGAAGAGGTCATGCAGGCGCACTATGACACCACGGTAATCCCGACCATGAGCACCGGTGCTACCGATATGGCCTACCTGCGGGCGCGCGGTATCCAGTGTTACGGCATTGGCCCGGCGATTGATGCCGAAGATGGTCCGTTGGGCTTTGGTGCTCACAGCGATCAGGAACGTATAATCGAAAGCGAGCTTTACCGTTTTGTGCGCGCGCACTATGACATCGTCGAACGATTGGCGGCAGCGCAATGACAGATGCACCCCAAAACTCAGTAGTGAAGGCAACCATGATGAAATCCAGATTTGCACTGTTATTGTTGCCACTGTTGGTGGCGTGCAGCGAGCCGGCCCCGGACACCAGCAGCGTCGGCTCCATCGCACCGCCGGACCAGGTTATGTCACCGGCCGTCGAGGCCGGCACCGACGTAAGCAATGCAGTAGTCACCGAGGCCGATGAGTCGGCCGCGCTGACGGCCTGGCTGGACGAACAATTTGCCGAGCAGCTGGATTTCAGTCCGCAGTGGAAAACCCGGCTGGGCGACAAGAGTGATTACGGCCAACTGAATGACCCGTCCGAGGCAGCGGACGAGCAGGAGCTGGAATGGCGCCGCAACAGCGTTGCGGAGATGCAATCCACGTTTTCCTATGACCTGCTCAGTGAAGACGCCAAAACCTCATGGGACACCTGGGTTTATGCGTTGGAGCGTGCCGAGATGAGCGCGCCGTACCGCCGCTACGGCTATATTTTTGGCCGCGGCGGTCCGCATTCATCATTGCCCAATTTCATGATCAACTTCCATCGCGTAGATCAGGCCACTGACATGACGGCCTACATCTCCCGCCTGTCGCAGATCGACGACGTGCTGGCGCAGTACCGGCAGCGCGCGGTCCGGGCGATCGAAGACGGTGTCCGGCAGCCGCGTTTCAACTACGACTATGCCATAGCTGAAATCGACCGGGTGACCAGCGGGGAGCCGTTCACCGAAGACGGTATTTCGCCATTGTGGAATGACGTGGAAAACAAGATCACCGTTCTGTTCGAGAACAACGAGATTGATCAGGCGACCGCCACGCAGATGATGGATGAGGCCCGCGCAGTATTTGTGGATGAACTGCAGCCTGCCTACACCGAATTGCGCATCTGGTTACAGGAGGACCGCGCCAACACCAGTGAGGAAGCCATGGGTGTGTGGGCGCTACCCAATGGTGAGGACTACTACAATATGCGTTTGTCGCTGATGACCACACTCGACATGACAGCCGATGAGATTCACAACATCGGGCTGGCAGAAGTGGAGCGCCTGCGCGCGGAAATGGAAGAGATCAAGGACACGGTGGGTTTTAATGGCACCCTGGCCGAGTTCTTTGTTTTTATCCGTGAAGATGACCAGTTCTACTTCCCCAATACCGACGAAGGTCGGCAAGCCTATCTGCAGCTGGCACGCGATTACCTGGAAGGTATGGACGAAGTGCTGCCTCAGTACTTTGGCATTCTGCCCAAGGCCGGCCTGGAAGTGCGGCGGGTCGAATCCTTCCGTGAGCAGGATGGCGCTGCCCAGCACTACATGTCCGGCACGCCGGATGGGTCGCGCCCGGGCGTGTTCTACGCGCATCTGTCAGACATGCGCGCGATGCCACGCTACCAGTTGGAGAATATCTCCTACCATGAAGGCAGCCCCGGCCATCACATGCAGATCTCCATTCAACAGGAATTGACTGATATCCCCCGTTTCCGCACGCAGTACGGTTACACCGCCTTCTCCGAAGGCTGGGGGCTGTACTCCGAAGCACTGGGCAAGGACATGGGTTTTTATGAAGATCCCTATTCAGACTTCGGCCGTCTGGCCGGGGAAATCTGGCGTGCCATCCGGCTGGTGGTCGATACCGGCATGCATTCGAAGCAGTGGACCGAAGAGCAGGCAGTACAATACTTCCTGGCTAATTCGCCGCAACCCGAATCAGCGATACGGTCGGAAATCCAGCGTTATATCCATAATCCGGGGCAGGCCACCGCGTACAAGATCGGTATGCTGAAGATTCAGGAATTGCGCGCCACCGCCATGCAGGAACTGGGCGATGATTTTGATTATCGCGGTTTCCACGACACGGTGCTGGGTGGTGGCGCGGTGCCGTTGCCCATTCTTGAGGCCCGGGTGATGCGATGGGTAGACAGCGTCAGGGCTGCCGGGACGCAGTAGACAGGGTTTTGCTCATGCGCACATGCGGAATGGTGATCTCGGTAAAGGGCTCGCCTTCCGCCCGGTAGCCGAGTTTCTGATAAAAGCCGATGGCACTCTGACGGGCATGCATGTACAGATAACAGAAGCCCTCGCTGGCGAGCAGGCTTTCCACACTGCGTATCAGTTTCTGTCCCAGGCCCATGCCCTGCATGATTTCATTGACCGCCATCTGGCGAAGCTTGGCCTGGCCGTCGGGCAGCGGCACCATACTGACACAGGCGGCCAGTTCATCGTTGTCAGTGAACAGGGCGAAGTGCCGGTGTGATGCCTCGGCCGCCCGTTCACTGATGTCCAGGGTCAGACCCAGCGGTGCCCTCAGTACAGTTTGCCGTAACAGCCAGGCGCGCTCATAGGCCTCCGAGCCGAAAGTCATTTCGATAAATTTCATCCGCTGAGCGTATCGGCAAAGCTGATGCTTATCAACACCGTCGTGCCAGTAGTGTTAGCGGATTCGCACAAGTCAGTGCGCGCAAAACATTAGCGACCATCGTGTGCGCTGTGCTAGGCTCGGGGCAATGCCAACACAAAAACAATGAAGGTGGCTGTTGATGAGAATTCTGCGTAAATTAACCGAGCGAGTCATTAACCCTGTGCGCTTCGTCGTCACCACCTGTGCGGCGCTAATGGTTGTCACCTGGACCGGCCCGTTAACGGCACAGGATCTGGAGCCGGTCGGCCCCATGCCCTACGATATTCCTGTCAACTGGATAGAGCCTTTTGCCCGGCCCGGCTACTCCTGGGGCGGCAACTCCGGCATCCACGTCGAGTCCAAAGACCGCATCATCGTGCTGCAGCGCGGTGAAACTGAACTGCCTGATCCGATACCTCCCGAATACACCAACTTCCCCGGTTCCATGGGCTGGAATGTGATCCAGGGCCAGGGGCGCACCTGGCAGAATGTCATGTACGTGATCAACAGCGAGGGCGAGGTACTGGAGGTCTGGGATCACTGGGACTATCTGTTCGCTGGCACTGACGGTCCCGGGCCGCACCGGCTGCGCGTCAGCCCCTACGATCCGGAGCGCCGCATATGGGTGGTGGATGAAACCAATCATGTCATCTATGTGTTTTCGCAGGACGGCCAGCAGCTGTTGATGACGCTGGGTGAGAAAGGCGTCGCCGGCGACGATGAGTCGCATTTTGGTTTACCGCAGGATGTGGCGTTTCTGCCTGACGGCAAAGTGCTGGTGGCTGATGGCTTGCAGAACACGCGCGTGGTGATCCTGGGTCCGACCGGCGAGTATCTGTCCGAGTTCGGCAGCCGGGGCGAAGAGCCGGGGGAATTTGCCAGTGTTCACGGCATCGCCATGGGGCCGGATCACGACGTCTACGTGGTGGATCGCAACAACATGAACGTACAGGTATTCCGGCAGACCAACCGTGGCAGTGACGATCCGTACCCGACCTATGAGTTGAAAATGCGGGTCACGGGGCCCAATTTTCCGCTGGATATCATCGTCAGTGAGGATTACTTTTGGGTAACAGATATCAGGCCGCCCAAGATTCTGCAGTTTGACCTGCAGGGCAATCACTGTCTACACCTGGTTGCTGCCCGGTGAAGGTCCGACCGCCTGGCTGGAGATGCATTCCTTCTCGGTAGATGCTGACGGCAACGTTTACGGCACGGACAATCAGTATGCGCGTCCGCAAAAGCTGGTGCCCAAGGTCGATGCTGACCCGCGGTTGCTCATCCAGCCGCAGTATGTGCCACGCTGATCGGTAGCCGCCTCAGCCAGGGCGCGGGCGGCCCTTCGCCGTGTACATGGCATTGTCGGCATGCTTGAGCAATGAGAACTCGTCTTCACCATCGTAAGGATAGACGGCGACGCCGATACTGGGGATGATGTCCAGCTCTGCGCCATCCACCACAAAGGGTTTTTTAAATGCCATGTGCAGCTTGTTGGCGACGTCATGTGCGCTGTGGCGCTCACTGATGCGCTCCACCAGGATGACAAATTCATCACCCCCCAGCCGCGCTGCAGTGTCGGATTCACGGACCGACTTGGTCAACCGGTGGGCGACCCGCTGCAGCAACTGATCACCAGCCGCATGGCCCAGCGAATCATTCACCCGCTTGAAGCCGTTCAGATCAATAAACAGCAGTGCAAACGAGGTCTGTTGTCGGCGTGCACGTGCCAGCGTGGTGCGGATGCGGTCTGACAACAGCTCGCGATTGGGCAGGCCGGTCAGTGGGTCATACTGGGCCACGTACCTGAGTCGATCAAACAACTCACGACGAGCCAGTGCCTCGGAAATTTGTGTGGCGATCAACTGCCAGTGGTCGCGGTCTGCGTCGCTCTGACTATCGGCATCCTGGAAGGACGGTATATCCAGTGCGCGCACGATGTCATGCATGCGCTGGTGCAGATCTTCCACACCGGTTGCAGTGTGAGACGCTTCCGATATCGCATATAGTGCGCCCTGCACCGCTTCATTGCGCCGGCGCTGGGTGATGTCACGCGCAACGCCGATACGCAACTGGTCGCCGGTCAGCCAGCGCGCGGTCCACATGATGTGAGCAACGCTGCCATCCTTGCGGATATAACGATTCTCTACCTGGCGTATGGAGCCGGTATTCATCACGTGTTCGGCAGTCTGTCGGGTGTAATCAATGTCGTCGGGATGCACAAAATCGAAAATGACGCGGCCAATCATTTCGTCAGGGCGATAACCAAAGATCTGCTCACTGGCGGCTGATACATAGACAAAACGGCCGTCCGGATCAACCACACAAACTGCATCAAGCAGCAGGTCGAGAAAATCGACCGGCGGGGTGTAGGGTAGCTGGGTCATGGGTCAGAGCCGGAAGGCAGCGGGTACTGAAGTCAGATCGAGACTCCAGATGATCGGTACCAGAAAGTAGACCGCCATGACAATCAGCAGCGACGCAATCACATTCATGGCAAACCCGGTTTTCACCATTTCCAGAATGGTCAGTTTGTTGGTGGCAAAAATAATGGCGTTGGGCGGAGTGCCCACCGGCAACATGAAGGCACAGTTGGCCGCCATGGCGCACGGTATCATCAGCGCAAACGGGTGAATGTCCAGCGCCAGCGCCAGTGCCGCCACTACCGGAATAATCATGGTGGCCGTGGCGGTGTTGGAGGTGATCTCGGTCAGAAACAGAATCAGCAGTGTGGCGCTGGCAATAATGATGATCAGGTGGAAGCTGTCCAGCACCGTCAATTGCGTGCCCATCCATTCGGAAAGGCCCGTGCCGCGGAAGCCGGCCGCAATGGCCAGTCCGCCACCGAACAGCAGCAATATGCCCCAGGGGATATTGACGGAATCGCTCCAGTCCAGCACGCGGGACGTTTTGCCGGCGGAGGTCGGAATGACAAACAGTAGCGTGGTTGCAAACACCGCAATCATGCCATCGGTGATTTGCGGTACCAGGTCGGTCCAGATGAAGCCGCGTGTAATCCACATAAAGGCGGCAAACGAGAACACCAGGGCAACGGCTTTCTCTTCAAACCCAATCCGACCCAGGGCATGGCGCTCCTGCCGGATCAGGGCGCGACCGCCGGGCAGGCCCTTGATGTTCATGCGGAACGCCACCCGGCCCAGATAGAGCCAGGCGATGCCCAGCAGGATGATTACTACCGGGACGCCGATCATCATCCAGTTGGCGAACGTGATGTCCACGTCAAACAGCTGTCTTGCCTGAGCCGCGAGGATGATGTTGGGTGGCGTGCCGATAAGGGTGCCCAGACCGCCGATGGTGCCGGCGTAACCCACACCAAAAATAAGGGCTTTCTCGAAAACGGGAATATCGCTGGCTTCCGGTTTGCCTTTCAGCGAGTGGGCAACCTGTGCGGTAATGGCCAGCGCCATGGGTACCATCATCATGACCGAGGCAGTGTTGGACACCCACATCGACAAAAAGGCGGTGGCGATCATGAAGCCAAGCAGAATGCGCTGCGTGCTGGTGCCGACAAAGGCAATGATGGCCAGCGCGATACGTTTGTGCAGATTCCATTTTTCCATGGCGGTGGCGATAAAAAAGCCGCCCAGGAACAGGAAAATGATATCGTCGCCATAGGCCGAGGTGACCGTGCCTACATCAAGCGCACCGGTGATGGGCAACAGGAAAATCGGCAAGAGGGACGTGGCCGGAATGGGGATTGCCTCGGTGATCCACCACGCGGCGACCCACAGCGTGGTAGCCAGCACTGCACGAGCTTCAAAGCTCAGACCGTCCGGGGAAAACATCAGCATGGTCACGGTAAACAGCAGGGGACCCAGCACCAGCCCGATGGATTGCGCTTTGGAATAGGAGGGCGTTGCAGTGGCTTCGCTCTGTGCGTCGTGCGTGTGCATCTTGTTATTGGATCCTTGTGGGCCTGCTGCAATATCGCCAGCCCCGCAAGAATACCGCACTAAGGCAGGGCAGTCACCACCGCATTCAGGACTGCTACACGCTGAATTTACGCACCAGGTCGGTCATCCGCGCGGATGTGTCATCAAGCGTATTGGCAGTTTCGGTAGAGTGCTGAGCCGAGCGCCGTGAGGCCTGCACCAGATTAACGACATTGATGACATTCTTGTTGATCTCTTCAGTGGCATAGGTCTGTTCTTCGGCGGCGGTGGCGATATGGGTGATCATATCCTTGATATGGGTAATGGCCTGCGACACTTCCTGCAGCGACCGACCCGAGGCCTGCGCCAGATCGACTGTGCGCAGGGTTCGTTCCTGGCCTTTTCGCATGGCTGCCGCAGCACTGGCTGCGCCGCCCTGAACCGTCTCGATCATGCTCTGGATCTCGGCAGTCGAGTCCTGAGTGCGGCTCGCCAGTGCCCTGACTTCGTCAGCAACGACTGCGAATCCGCGACCCTGTTCACCCGCCCGTGCGGCTTCGATGGCGGCGTTCAATGCCAGCAGATTGGTCTGCTCGGCAATGCCCCGGATGACGTCCAGCACGCTGCCAATGGCCGCAGTGTCCTGCTCCAGTCTGGCCATGGCCTGCGACACATTATCCACTTCCCCGGAAAGGTCGTTCATGGCAGTGATGGTACGATCCATGATAGCCATGCCCTCGGCGGATGCCTTGCCCACCTGCTCGGCCGACGAGGCGACATTATTGGCGTTGCCGGCCACTTCCTGCACGGTCTGGCTCATTTCGGTGACAGCCGATGCGACCTGATCCGTGCAGGCTTCGGTATCACCGGTATGGCGGGCAATCTCATTGGCAGAGCGGTTGATGTCCTTTGACGCCGCGCTAAGTTCGTCGCTGGTGGACTGCACTGCGCCAATGATGGCGGCAATTTGCGACTGCATAAATGCCAGGTCGCGCGTGAGCCTGCCCAGTTCGTCCTTGCGCGAGCTGGACAACGACTGTCGGAAATCGCCTTCAGACAGGTTGTGGATGGCCTGCATCAGCGCCTGCAGTGGTGCAATAAAGCCACGCCTGATAGTCTGCCAGCTCGCCAGCAGGATCAGGAGCGCCACACAGAGCACAGCAATCATGGCCAGCGTTGCCAGTTGCTGGCTGCTCTGCGATAGCTCGACCGCGATGGCTTCGTTCTGTTCACTCAGTACATCGGCCGCTTCCTGCAGCAGAGCCGTGGGCTCGCGGTCGATACCTGAAACAGCACTGTCGCCAGCAGTATGGTCGAAGCCGCTGGCATTGAAGGCTTCCAGGCCCGTCTGATACTGCGCCAGCAATTGCTGATGACTGCGCTGAAATGACTGCACGGTATTGCGCGCCGTGCCGGGTGTCATGTCGTCCAGCAATGCCAGGCTGCGAGCCTGTATATCGCCGTGTAAGCGGGTAAAACGGTTCCAGTAGTCAACACGCCGATCAGCATCCTGACCGCGCAGCAACACGTTTTTCCATTCCTGTACCTGGATCTTGAAATTCAGGTTGATAATGTGGATTTCGCGTTCCTGTGCGACCTGGACATCAATCAATTCCCGGTATTCGCCGACTTTGCCGGTGAGCGACCAGATGGCTGCCAGGCTGACGATGGATAACAGAGTGATGCCGCTGATAATAGCGGCCATGAGTCGTGCCTGGATACTGTTCATAAGAGAAAGCGCCGTTGAAGAAAATGCTGGTGGGATAGCCTGGAGTCATAAGATTCGGGCATGCGTATCGGCATCATTAGCGAATCATTGAGAAAAAAAGCACACGGTCAGCGCGGTGGTCGGGGAATCAGACGCGACGTCCTGCCTGTGTAGGCCTGCCAGGCCGGGTCATCACCCCAGCGCTTTGCGGCGCGGGCTTCCAGCATGGGTATGCCGCTGACACGGGTTATCAGCAGGGTGATGAACACCGGTGAGATCAGCGCCACCAGCTGCCAGCCGCTCAGCGCTGGCAGCGCGATCACCGCTATGCCTATCCATAGCAGGATTTCACCAAAATAGTTTGGGTGTCGGCTCCAGGCCCACAGACCACTGCTGATGAACTGCCCCTCGTTGGCAGCATCGGCGCGGAAGGCGCGTTTCTGTGCATCGGCAACGACTTCGATGGTAAAACCAGTCAGCCACATGATCAGGCCGATGATGGCGATGGTGTCTATTTCTACGCGTCGAAGGGTGGTGATGGCCGCCAGCGCCGCAGCGCTGCTGACAAACACCCAGACGGCCTGTAAGGTCCAGGTCAGCAGAAAGCGGGTAAAATGCGGTTTGATGGTATCAAAGCGGCCGTCTGAGCCGTCCTTGCGCACACGCATAAACAGAAAACCGCCCAGCCGGGTGGCCCAGATGCACACCAGCACGGCCAGTATCGCGGCCCGCCAATCCTGCTCGGGCGACAGTGCCAGCGCAGTCAGGATGACAGTGACAAAGGTCAGGCTGCCGGTCAAATCGAAGTAGTGTTCAGTCTGCGCCAGGTAAGATGGTATAAAAATCAGCCAGTTAAGTGCAAAAGCGATGATGGCGCAAAGCGCGAACACCGGTATGCTGACACCACCCAGCGTGGTCCGGGCGCCGCTTTGGCTGCCAGCCAGCGCGATCAGCGAGGCGAACAGTACGGCGACGATGATGAAGAGCAGCAGTTTTCCGCTATCGGCAGGCCGGCTGGCTTTATGGTTGCCGGACTCTTGGTTAATTGGCTCTTTGTTGTTTGACTCTTTGTTGTTTGGCCCGTTCATGAGATCTCCAGCGGCGAAATGTGCCGTGCGATTGATACGGGCCTGTCTCTTATACACATCTCCGAGCCCACGAGACAGGCAGAAATCTCGTA
>CAJXPR010000037.1 GCA_913058135.1 uncultured Gammaproteobacteria bacterium | reverse complement strand
ACGAGATTTCTGCCTGTCTCGTGGGCTCGGAGATGTGTATAAGAGACAGAAACACTACCGGGAGTGCAAGGACCAGCTTTTGCGGAACTTCCTGAAAGCAATACAGTTAAGATGTCGACATCAGAGCGAGCCAGAGGTGTTAAAACCAGGGGTGTTAAAACCAGAGGTGGCGAAGAAAGGAGACGTGTCATGAGGATGCGGGCGACACTTATCGGCACCGGCGCGGCTCTGCTACTGACGCATTGCGCCGGGTCGATTGACGCTCCGGCAATGCCCGCCGGCTTCAGCACCTTGACGCGGGTTGATGATTCAATCGAGCTGGACATGCGATATGTGGGCAACAACAATTTTGTCGGTCGTCCCATTAACGGCTACCTGGCGCCTGCCTGCATCCTGAGTACACCGGCGGCAAACGCACTGGCGCAAGTGCAAACCCAGGCCAATCTTCAGGGGTATTCTCTCAAAGTCTACGACTGTTTTCGACCGCAGCGGGCAGTGGACCATTTTGTGGCCTGGGCGGCAGACGCCAATGACGAGAAAATGAAAGCGGCGTTTTATCCTGATGTACCCAAGGACGAATTGTTCTCCCGCGGTTATATTGCCGAGCGTTCCGGTCACAGCCGCGGCAGTACAGTGGATCTGACCCTGGTACGGCTGGGCACGCTCCAGCCAGAGGCGGATCCGATGGCAGGTTACGACTGCAGGGCTGGCGAAGCACAACGCTTTCCCGACAACAGTATCGACATGGGCACCAGTTACGATTGCTTCGATGCCCTCTCACACACTGACAACCCCGAGGTCGGGGAGGAAGTGCTGGCCAACCGCCATCTGCTGCGTGAGCTGATGGAGGCCGCCGGCTTCGTGAACTATGACCAGGAGTGGTGGCACTATACGTTACGTAACGAGCCATTTCCGGACCAGTATTTTGATTTTCCGATTCAATAATTTCCCAAGGGTCAGTTGTGTCAGTTACCCGTATTACTAGCAGTCCGGGGCAAAAGGATTTATGGTTTCTGCCGTTGGGTGGGTGCGGCGAAATCGGCATGAACCTGAACCTGTATGGCCATGCCGGCCAGTGGCTGATGGTGGACTGCGGGGTGACCTTCGAAAAAATCGATGACCAGCCCCTGTCCGGCAACCGTGTGGAAATGCCTGACCCGGTATACATCGCCAACCGCAGCGAGACCCTGGTAGGCATCATCGCCACGCATGCCCATGAGGATCATATCGGCGCCATTCCACACCTGTGGCAGCAGTTTCGCTGTCCTATCTACACAACGCCGTTCACTCGTCAGGTACTGCAGCGCAAGTTGCGTCAGGCCGGCGTTGATGCGCCGCTGGTCACCGTGCAGCCCGGCGAAACGCTGGAGCTGGGTCCGTTCCGGGTTCGCTGGTTGCCAATCACTCACTCGACACCGGAAACCAATGCTCTGCTGATCAGCACGCCGGTAGGGCAGGTCCTGCATACCGCTGACTGGAAGATCGATTCAGCGCCGGTCGTTGGGGAGGCTATTGATCCGGCGTTGTTTCAGGCAGCCGGGCGTTCGCGCATCGATGCCATTGTGTGCGACTCGACCAACGCCACCCACGCCGGCAGTTCGGTATCGGAGTCGGAACTGTTCGAGGATTTGCTGAAAACGGTGCGGGAAAGTGAAGGGCGGGTCGTGGTGGCCTGTTTTGCCAGTAACATCGCCCGTCTGCAGACGCTGGGTAATGTGGCCTGGCTGGCCAAACGCTACCTGGGTGTGATTGGCCGCTCACTGCACAACATGACTGCCTGTGCCCGCGCCGCGGGCTATCTGCAGGAAAACTTCTCCGTCGTGGATAACGCCGATCTGGGATTTCTGCAACCACAGGAAATGCTGTTGCTGGCAACCGGCAGTCAGGGTGAGATGGGCGCGGCCCTGCATCGTCTGGCCATGGACAACCATCCTGATGTTAATCTGTCCGCCGGCGATCACATCATTTTCAGTGCCAAGACCATTCCCGGCAATGAAGCCGATGTTGCACGTCTGATCGCCGGTTTCGAGGCGCGCAATATCAAGGTCACCCATGCCGATCACAGCGACCGCGCCCTGCATGCCTCCGGACATCCCTATGCGGATGAGCTGGCGCAGATGTACCGGTGGGTCAAACCGCGCATCGCCATCCCCGTGCACGGCGAGGCCCGACATATGCATTGCAATGCGGACATCGCGAGAAACTCCGGGGTGCCAGTATGTTTACAGGGGAAAAACGGCGACGTCTTTGATATCGTCAATAATCGTGTGCACAAGTCAGCAGCGCCGGTCGGGCGGTTGTGGTTTGATGAGCGGCAGCGCCGTCTGGAAAAAGTCTGATTCTAACTATTGTCGTGGCCAGCCTGGTCACAGGAGATGCATTTTGTTTGCAGTATTGCTGGGTGGGTTTGTCGGATCACTGATGGGTGGGCCGCTGGGTTTTGTGCTGGGCGCGCTGGCGGGCTGGTTTTTGTCGACCTATCTGAGGAAACAGGCCGGCGCCGGTTTGGCACGTGTGCAATCCGGTTTTCTGGACTCGATGTTCGCGGTGATGGGTGCCTTGTGCAAGGCTGACGGTGTCGTCACCAAGAATGAGGTACAAGCGGCAGAGACCGTGTTTGCGCAGCTGCGACTGTCGGCTCAGCAGCGCGAGAATGCTATTGCTGCCTTCAATCGCGGCAAGGCGCCGGGTTTCGATCTGGACGCTGAACTGTTGCGTTTTCGACAGGTAAGTCGTGGCCACCCGGCCATCCTGCGCATGTTCCTGCAGATTCAGATCAGCGCTGTGGCCGCCGATGGGCAGGTGCACCCTGAAGAGCACAAGATGTTGTTGCATATCGCGCGCGGGCTTGGTTTGCCGGAGTCGCAGGTGGCACAACTGGAAGCCATGTTGCGCGGCGGGCGAGGTGGCGCCAATGCCCGGTCACCCGACCAGCAACTGGCCGATGCCTATCAGGTGCTGGGTGTGCCCGCCAGCATCAGCGATGCCGAACTCAAACGCACATACCGCAAACTGATGAATGAGAATCACCCGGACAAGCTGGCCAGCCAGGGGCTACCAGACAGCATGCGAGAAATGGCTGAGCGCAAGACCCGGGATATCGCCAGCGCCTATGATCTGATTCGTGATGCCCGGCGCCAGCAGGGGACAAATTCCGTATAGCCATTGCGGGCGCAAGACGATATTCTGACCCATAACAGCTCGAAGCCTGGCACGCTCAGTCTGAAAAGAGTCTGCTTGCCTGATCTTCCGTCCAACAACAAGACAAGGCGTTGATCCATGATGAATACCGTTCAATTACCCCGTTTCCGGAACCCAGGCACTGGCGACAGGCAGTTGCCTGGTAATTGCCTGCGCACGAGCATACCCGGCTTTTGCGCTGCGCTGCTCATATTGATGGGTGTATATGCACCACTGGCCAGCGCGCAGAATCCTGCCGATGCCGAAGCCACCATGGCGTACTACCTGCCGCAGGGTGTGCAGTATGACCCGGCCATCCCGACACCAGAACAGGTGCTGGGCATGGTGCCAGGCGAGTGGCATGTGCGCCATGATCAACTGGTCAACTACATGCACGCGGTCGCTGAGGCGTCCGATCGGGTCAGCATAGAACGGTTCGGCAGTTCCTACGAAGACCGTCCATTGCTGGTGCTGACTATCACCTCACCACAAAACCACGGTCGACTCGAGCAGATCCGGCAACAGCACCTGGCACTGAGCGATCCGGCCCGTGGGGAAGACCTGAGCACAGCTGATATGCCGGTAGTGCTGTACCAGGGTTATAGCGTGCATGGCAACGAACCCAGCGGCGCCAATGCCGCGCTGTTATACGTGTATCACCTGGCCGCTGCCCAGGGGCCGGAAATGGAACAGGCCCTGGCTAACGCCGTGATTCTGGTGGATCCCTCCTTCAACCCGGATGGGCTCGATCGTTTTGCACAATGGGCCAACAGCCGTCGTGCCATGACTTTGACATCAGACCCCAACAACATGGAACACAATGAGCCATGGCCGGGCGGACGCACCAATCATTACTGGTTTGACCTGAACCGTGACTGGTTGCCTTTGCGTCACCCCGAAAGCCGGGCCCGATTGTCCAATTTTTATCGCTGGCGCCCCAATGTGCTGACTGATCATCATGAGATGGGGTCGGATAACACATTTTTCTTCCAGCCTGGCATCCCCTCGCGTACCCACCCGATGACGCCCGCGCGTAACCAGGAGCTGACCGAGGCTATCTCGCAATACCATGCGCAGATACTGGATGCTGATCAGCGGCTGTATTACGCTCGCGAGAGTTTTGATGATTTTTACTATGGCAAGGGGTCGACCTACCCGGACATCAATGGCGCGGTTGGTATTCTGTTCGAACAGGCCAGTTCGCGTGGCCATGCCCGTGACACGGCCCACGGTGTGCTGCGCTTCCCATTCACCATCCAGAATCAGTTTCTGAGTTCGCTGTCGACCCTGGAAGGCGCCCTGGCGTTGCGAACAGAACTGCTGGAGTATCAGCGCGAGTTCTATCAGGAAGCGCTGGATATGGCGGATGCTGCCGATACCAAAGCCTATGTGTTTGGTGATGCTGACGACAGTGGCAGTGCTTACCGCATGGCGGAAATTCTGCGTCAGCATCAGATTGCCGTGCACCTGCTTGATGAAGATGTGACAGCGGACGAACAGACCTTCCAGCGAGGGCAGGCCTACGTTGTGCCCACCAGCCAGGGCCAGCACCGCCTGATCGAGTCCATCTTTGAGCGGCGCACAAGTTTTCCCGATACTCTGTTTTACGATGTGTCCACATGGACGTTTCCCTATGCGTTTAATACACCGTTCGCCGAATTGGGCAGCCGCCAGTTTAGTGATGGTCTGCTCGGAGATCTCGTAGGGGTCGGTGAGTTCCCGGCCGGCGAATTTGTCGGCGGCAACAACGCCTATGCCTACCTGTTCGAGTGGGACGAGTTTTATGCTTCGCGTGCGATGTATCGGCTGTTGGATGCGGGTATCCGGGCCAAGGTCGCCACTGAACCGTTTACTGCGCCGACTGCTGACGGGCCACGGGTATTCGACTATGGCACCATCATGGTGCCGGTCGGGCCCCAGGAAGTGTCGGCGGATGAGATTCGTGCGCTGATGCGTCAGGCCAGTGAAGAAGACGGCGTGACTGTGTATGCCATGGGAACCGGCCTGTCCTCTGCCGGCATAGACCTGGGCAGCCCGAGTTTCAGTGATCTGCGTCGCCCCAGCATTGCGTTGATTGCAGGCGAAGGAACCCGGTCCTCGGAAGTGGGTGAGGCGTGGCATACGTTTGACCATAAGTTCCAGATACCCATTACTCTGCTGACCCAGTCACGCATGCGTCAGGCTGACCTGAGCCGCTACAATGTACTGATCATGGCCAGCGGCAGCTATTCCCAGGTGCAGACCGATCGCGTCAAGCAGTGGGTCGAGGCGGGCGGCACGCTGATAGTCTACAAAACTGCCTTGAATTGGGCAGCCGAGAACGAGCTGGCCAATATCACCCTGATCGATGACAGTGAACAGGCCAGTGAAACCACCAGACCCTATGCGGACATGACGCGCGACCGTGGCGAGCAATTGATTGGTGGCAGCATATTCAATACCACACTGGATCTGAGCCATCCGCTGGGTTACGGCTACAACTCATCGTTGCTACGCGTGTTCCGTGACAGCACCCTGTTCATGGAACGGGCAGAAAACCCCTACGCAACCCCGCTGCAATATACCGATGCGCCGCTGGCCAGTGGTTACGTGTCACAGGAAAACATTGACCGGATGGCCGGCACGGCTGCAATTGTGGTCACGGCCCACGGGTCAGGCCGGGTCATTGCCATGACAGACAACCCCAACTTTCGGGCGTTCTGGTTTGGCACCACGCGCCTGTTTATGAATGCTGTATTTTTTGGGCATACCATCGACAGCGGTGCATCCAACTGACACAAGAACAGGCGCTGACGCAATTACCTGGTCAGTGCCTGCTCGAACTCTTTTTCGTCAACCGGTTTGCCGAAGTAGTAACCCTGAAAGAGAGGGCAGCCGTGGTCTTTTAAAAACTGGAATTGTGCGGCCGTTTCCACGCCCTCGGCAATCACTTCGATGTCCAGGTTGTCGGCCATGCCGATGATGGTTTGTACAATGACTGCGTTGACCGGTTTGTCATGCATTTTGTGAACAAAGGACTGGTCAATCTTCAATTGATGCAGCGGCAGTTGCGTCAGGTATGACAGCGACGAATAGCCGGTGCCAAAATCATCCATGGAAAACCGCACACCAGCGTCCTTCAGGGCGTTCATTTTACCGACAGCGGAGTCAACATTGTCCAGAATCAGGCTTTCGGTCAATTCCAGTTTCAGGCTGCCAGGGCGAACCCGGTTGTTTTTAATGGCGAGCAGCACCTGGTCAACAAAATCATCCTGGTGAAACTGCCGCGCGCTGACATTGATTGCCAGCTGCAGATGCGCGGTCGTTGCGTTGTTTTCCCAAATCTTGAGCTTTCTGCACGCGGCGTTGAGTACCCAGTTGCCGATGGGCACAATCAACCCGGTTTCTTCTGCCAGAGGAATAAACTGACAGGGCGAAATCATGCCTTTTTGTGGCGATAACCAACGAATCAGTGCCTCGGCGCCGACCACATTGCCTTCCTTGTCGACCTGTGGCTGGAGGTACAGGCAGAACTGCTTCTCCTCTAACGCTGTGCGCAGGTCGGTTTCCATTTGCAGGCGCGCCTCAAGCGCGGCCTGCATGGCGGGATCGTAAAAATACAGCGTATTGCGGCCACTGCGTTTTGCCTGGTACATGGCGGTATCGGCGCGGCGTATCAACTCATCGGCATTGATATTGCGGTCGCGAAAGAGGCTGACGCCGACACTGGCGCTGCCGTGATAGTCCTCACCTTGAAGCTGGTAGGCATCACTCATCGCGCGCAGGATCTTTTCGCCAGCGACTTCAGCCCTCGCGGCTGCCTGGTCAGCGTTATCACTAAGTGCTTCCAGAATTACCACGAATTCGTCACCACCAAAGCGCGCAACGGTATCTCCTTCGCGTACACAGCTGTCCAGGCGCTGTGCGGCCATCATCAGCAATTTGTCGCCGACGTTATGGCCCTTCGTATCATTTAGCGTCTTGAAATTGTCCAGGTCAATGAACAGTAGCGCGCCGTAGCGTTGCAGGCGTGAACTGGCCGCGATGCTGTGTTGCAGCCGGTCCTGCATCAAGCGCCGGTTGGGTAGACCGGTCAGAGGATCGTAGAACGCCAGTTGCTCGATCTTGTCCTCGGCTTCCTTGCGCCGGGTGATATCCAGCTGCAACTTGCGATTGGCTTCTTCCAGCTGCAACATTTTTTCTTCCAGCTTGCGAATCAGGGTCTCGCTGTAAACCTTGAGCAGTTCCTGCTGGTTACCAGACGGCTGCGCCGGGGTATTCAGACTGTTATCGACAACGCGCTGTTCTACGGCACGCAGTTTGTCCATGAAGGTATCCGGTTCTGCCGGTTTCAGGATAAAGGCATCGGCGCCCAGATTCATGGCCAGCTCTTCGTCTTCCGGTTCCGTGTAGGTGGCGGTATAGACGATAAAGGGTATTCCCTGCAAAGTCGGATCGTGCTTCCAGTGACGCAGCAGGGTATACCCATCCATGACCGGCATCAGTAGATCCGAGATCAGCACATCGGGTGGGCGTTTGCGAGCCTTGACCAGTGCCTCGGCGCCATGACGCGCAGTGACGGTCTGATAGCCATACCCGCCCAGCAGAGCCTCCAGGTAATAGAGATTGTCTTCATTATCGTCAACAAGCAGTATGAGTTTCATGGCGTACTTATGAAACCTCGTTTGCTGCGCGCTGGTCGGGCAGGAACTGCTCGATCTCGCTGATAAAAGTGTCGGGGTTTATGGGTTTTTCGATATAACCATTGCAGCCGGCAGTCAGGGTTTTCTCGCGGTCGCCGACCATGGCGTAGGACGTAACAGCGACAATCGGCACCTGACTCAGCTGTCCGCACTGACGCAGCGCCTGTGCCACCTCATAACCGTCCATGGTTGGTAACTGGATGTCCAGTAGAATGATATCCGGAACACTGCTATTGGCCAGTTGAATACCACTCATACCGTCACGCGCAGAGATCACGGTGTATCCGTGCCTCTCCAGCAGGAAGGTAGTCAGGTAGCGATTCTGTTCGTTGTCTTCGATCAACAGGACGGTCTTGTTCATGATGCCTCCGCCACATTCATCGGCAAAAGGGCCGTGAAGCGACTGCCGACCTGCCATTCGCTGGTTGCGGTGATGCAACCGCCCATGAGGTCGGTCAGTCGCCGGCAAATGGCCAGGCCCAGCCCCGTGCCATCGTGCTGTCGGGTCAGGCCAGAGTCGACCTGCTGAAAGGGCTGGAACAGATTGGCCAGATCGTCCGCTTTGATACCGATGCCCGTGTCAGCCACACTGATACTGAGCATGGCATCCGGGGTCACGGACACTTCCAGCGTCACGCTACCGGTATCAGTGAACTTTATGGCATTATTGATCAGATTCAGCAGTACCTGCTCCGTGCGGCGCCGGTCGCCGCGCATCGTATCAGGCACCCCAGCGTCCAGTGTGCAGTGCAGGTCTATTCGCTTGCGCTCGGCCATGGGTTTCATGGACTCCATTACTTGCGCTACCGATGCCCTGATATCAAACGGTTCGCAGCGAACCTCCAGCTGACCGGCCTCTATCTTGGACAGGTCGAGCACATCGTTGATCAGTTCCAGCAGGTGGCGGGCGCTGCCCTGGACCATCCCCAGTTGCTTTTTCTGTTCGCCGGTCAGCGGTCCCGCCAGTTCCTGCAGCACAATGCCGGTAAAACCGATAATCGAATTCAGCGGCGTCCGAAGTTCATGTGACATGGTCGCCAGGAACGCTGACTTTATACGATCGGCGGCCTCAGCACGGATCACTGCGGCTCTCAGCTCAGTCGTGCGCTCGGTAACCAGGTGTTCCAGATTTTCGTTAAGCTCGCGCAATGCATCCTCAGCCTTGCGGCGATCAGAGATGTCGATGCCAACACCGACCAGGCAGCGCTCGCCTTCAAAGATGAGGCTGCGGCCGGTAAAGAAGTAGGGCCTTTTAGCTCCACTCCGGGACCGGAACGAGGCTTCCACTGACGCTTCGCCATGGCTGAAGACCCGGGCAATACTGGCTTCAAGCGCGGGTTGGTCGTCAACGTCAAAAAACTGCAGAGGGTGCATCTGTGCTACTTCTTCTCCGCTGTAGCCGGACACGGTTTCAAAGTTCCTGTTCCAGCGCAGAAATCTCCCCTGTTCATCATAAAAATATACAATGCCGGGCATGCTCTCGATCATCGCTTGTGAAAACTGGCTCTCCCCGTGAGCGATGGCTTCGGCTTCCCGCCGCTCCTCCGCCAGGACAAAGTTGTCCAGTGCAAACGACACATCCCGGGCCGCTTCCTCGAGCAGATTGATGTCCTTGTCGCCAAAAAAGTCGGGTTCGCCAGCGTAGACGCTCAATACCCCTTGCACCTCACCGGCAATCCGCAGCGGCAGCGCTGCAAACGATTGCAGATTCTGTTTGATGGCCTCGTGGCGCCAGCCCTGCGATACCGGATCGAACAGCACATCATTGCAAACATAGGACACACAGTCGTTGATCACGCTGTCCCAGATACCATGTCCCCGGGCCTCACCTTCAGTCTGCTGGATAATATGGTCTATGTGGTCTGTGCCATGGCCAAATGCTGCCAGCGGTTCCAGCGTCGCTTGTTCAGGCAGGTGCCAGCCAATCCAGGCCATGCGAAAGCCGCCGTGGTTTACCAGCGCCTGGGTAACGTGCCGGAACAGCTCGTCGCGGTCGGCGGCGGTGACAATTGACTGATTGATCTGGCTTAGTGCCTCGTACAGGCGGTTGCCGTGTTCTATCTCGTGCTTGTGTGCTTTCAGGCTGGCATAGCCGTCTTCGATGGCACCATAGGCACGCTGCATCATGATCAGCAGCAATAGCGAGGTGAAGGCGACAAAACCAATACCTTTATAGACACTCCAGCGGACCAATACAGCGGGGTCGGAGACAAAAAACGCCAGCACCTGATCGGAGAACACAATCCATATCACGGCGACGACGGCATAAACACCGGCAATACGCCAGGCCCGTGATTGCAGACGGGTCCGCCGGGGTCTGCGTTTGTCAGGAAAATGGGTCAAGGGCGTTGCAGAGCGTCGCATGGTGCTTGTCGTAGCCTTATTGTTTTGCCTCAAGCCATCGTCCCACAATTTGCCACCGGACGACAGTAGCTGATTGGCTATCTGGCCTGGCCTTTGCTGTCGTGGCGATGTCACAAGGACTGCGTTATGCTGTAGTCCCGTCGGCTTTATCGCGTCCCCATGGCGCTGCTTATGTCCGTGTCAGAACAATCATCTCCCGATGCCACCCCAGCCACGTCCGACAATCGCGACACCTGGCTGATTTTTTGCGCCGTCATCGACAACTTTGGTGATATCGGGGTGTGCTGGCGTCTGGCCCGGCAACTGGTGCGTGAACACGGCCAACCGATTGTGCTCTATGTCGATGACTGGGACAGGGCTCTGGACTTTCTGCAGCGTCAGGATGCCCATGCGCAGACACAAATCGAGGAACAGGGCGTTGAACTTCGCCGTTGGCAGGACGGCATTGACTGGCCCGACATCCTGGCGTCTGCCACGCTTGTGCTCGAAGCCTTCGGCTGCAGGCTGCCGGATGCCCTGATCGCTGCCATGGCGCAATTCAGCGCAGGCCGTAGGCCCCTATGCTGGATCAATCTGGAATACCTCAGCGCTGAAACATGGGTGGAGGACTACCATGGTCAACGATCATTGCAGTCTGTGACCGGAGGCCAGGGTTCAACATCGTCCGCAGTACTAAGCAAAACCTTCTTTTTTCCAGGGTTTACCAAAGGCACAGGTGGTTTGTTGCGTGAGCGTGATTTGCTGCAGACGCATCAGTCCTGGCAGGCGGAACAGGCGCGGACGCGGGCGGCATTGATACCGGTGATGGGTTGTGCGGCAGACAGGCTGAGTATATCAGCGCCAGGGAGTGCGCTGTGGATATCGCTGTTTGCCTATCCCAAGCCGCCGGGCAATGTTGCACTCAGAAGCTGGTTTGCGGCCATGGCAGAAGGTGCAGGGCCGGTGCTGTGTCTGGTGCCGGCCGGCAGTCTGGTGGCCGACGTTGCCGATGCTCTGGATCTGGCTCAGATCCCGGTCGCGGGCGAAGTGTTTACCCAAGGTTCGCTCAGCGTGGCGATCATTCCTTTTCTGTCGCTGGACGACTACGATTGTCTGCTCAGTGTTTGTGATCTGAACCTGGTGCGTGGAGAAGACTCTTTTGTTCGCGCCCAGTGGGCGGCCAAGCCGCTGATCTGGCATATCTATCCGCAGCAGGATGATGCACATCAGATCAAACTCGAGGCGTTTCTGGCGCGTTATGGCGAAGACCGGTGGTCGCCCGCCAGCGCCGACAAACTGGCAAGATTCACACGGTTCTGGAATCTTGATGCAGACTGTCGAAAATTATGGCATGATCTGCGCCCGCAACTCCCGGACCTGACCCACAGGGCCCGGAACTGGCAGCAGAAACTGGCTGCTTTGCCCGATCTGGCAAGCAGTCTGATGCAGTTCTACCGTAACCGGCCCTAGCCGTTACCCCATTATTTGAGTACGCATTCATGAAAATCGCACAAGAAATCCGTGCCGGTCAGGTCATCATGGTCGGCGGGTCGCCCTGGAAAGTGCAGAAGACCGAGTTCAACAAATCAGGCCGCAACTCTGCGGTCTGCAAGATGAAACTCAAGAACCTGCTCAACGGCGTTGCAACCGAAACTGTTTTCAAGGCAGACGACAAGCTGGAAAACGTGGTGCTGGAGCAAAAGGAAGTGACTTATTCCTATTTTGCTGACCCCATGTACGTGTTTGTTGACACCGACTACGAACAGATCGAGATTGAAAAAGACGATCTGGACAATGTCATCGACTACATCGAAGACGGCATGGAAGATATCTGCCAGGCGGTGTTCTACAACGGCAAAGTCATCTCCATTGACCTGCCCAACTCGATCGTCCGCGAAATCGCCTACACCGAACCATCCGCCCGCGGCGATACCTCTGGCAAGGTGATGAAAACAGCGCGCCTCAACAGTGGCTACGAGCTGTCAGTATCTTCGTTCTGCGAAATCGGTGATTCTGTCGAAATCGACACCCGCACCGGCGAATACAAGTCGCGCGTCAAGCGCTGATTGGGCGTCGGCAAACCAGCCGGTGCGTGCTGACAGCGCGCACTCTGGCTGCTTTGGCGCATGCATTCGTTTTCCGAATCAATATCATAGGTTTTTCGTATTAAAACTAATTCTATATTCGTTTTAATATATCGGGTGTCGTAAAAATCAACACCCAAAAAGGAAAACCACAATGCGAAAACACACCCTCTCTCTCGCCATAGCCATGGCGGTTGCCGTATCGTCGACAACCGTGACGTCTCCTGTGTTCGCGCAGGACGGCCCACCCACCAATGAATACTGGTGGCCCAATCAGCTGAGCCTGGAGCCCTTGCGCTACAATGATGTGCACGGCAATCCGCTGGGCGCCGACTTCGACTACGCAGAAGCCTTTGCGCAGCTTGACCTGAACGCGCTGATTGCTGATCTTGAAGAGCTGATGACAACCTCGCAGGACTGGTGGCCTGCCGACTACGGTCACTATGGTCCGTTCTTTATCCGCATGGCCTGGCACAGCGCCGGTACCTACCGTATAACTGACGGCCGCGGTGGCGCCGATGGTGGTATGCAGCGCTTTGCGCCTTTGAACAGCTGGCCTGACAATGCCAACCTGGACAAGGCACAACGTCTGTTGTGGCCGTTGAAAGCAAAATATGGCAACAGCATTTCCTGGGCCGACCTGATCGTACTGGCAGGAACTGTGGCCATGGACTCTATGGGTTTTGAGACCTACGGGTTTGCCGGCGGTCGCGATGATGCCTGGCAGCCTGAAGCTGTGAACTGGGGCCCCGAAGGCGAATGGCTGGCCGATAACCGTCGCACAGACGATGGCGACCTTGCCGGGCCGGTGGGCGCCAGCCAGATGGGTCTGATCTACGTTAATCCCGAAGGTCCCGGTGGTAACCCGGATCCCTTGGCAGCCGCAGAAGAAATCCGCCGCACCTTTGGCCGCATGGCCATGAACGATGAAGAAACAGTTGCGCTGATCGCAGGCGGGCACACGTTTGGCAAGGCACACGGTGCCGCCCGACCTGAAGGCAATGTCGGTCGCGAGCCGGCCGCAGCCGGTATTGAACAGCAGGGTCTGGGCTGGCAGAACAGCTATGGCAGTGGCAGTGGCGCCGACACCATCACCAGTGGCCTGGAAGGCGCCTGGACGATCAACCCGGCCGCCTGGACTCACAACTACCTGGAGAACCTGTACGGTTACGAATGGGTGCAAACCCGCAGCCCAGCAGGTGCGCTCCAGTGGATCCCGGCTGACGGAGAGGCCTCCAACCTCGTGCCGGATGCACACGACCCGACCAAACGTCATGCACCGATCATGTTTACTACTGACCTGGCACTGAAGGAAGATCCAGCCTACCGTGAGATCACCACGCGCTGGCTGGAGAATCCCGAGGAGTTTGAAATTGCTTTCGCCAAGGCCTGGTTCAAGCTGACGCACCGTGACATGGGCCCTTCTTCCCGCTATCTGGGCAACCTGGCACCGCAGGAAGACATGATCTGGCAGGATCCCGTCCCGGAGGTTGATCACACGCTGGTCAATGAGGCGGATGTAGCGGCGCTGAAGGCAGACATTCTGGCAACCGGCCTGTCAACGGCTGAGCTGGTCAGAACGGCCTGGGCCTCGGCGGCTACCTATCGTGGCACGGACATGCGTGGCGGCGCCAATGGTGCCCGCATCCGTCTTGCACCGCAGAACCAGTGGGCCGTTAACCAGCCCGATGAACTGGCGCGCGTGCTGGATGCACTGGAAGGCGTACAGCGTGACTTCAACAATGCACAGTCAGGTGACAAGCGCGTGTCGCTGGCCGATCTGATCGTTCTGGGCGGTGCCGCAGCCATTGAGCAGGCTGCCGAACGTGCCGGCCATGATGTTGAAGTCCCGTTTGTGGCAGGGCGTACCGATGCCACGGCGGAAATGACAGATGCAGAATCGTTTGCGCCGCTTGAGCCCACCGCTGACGGTTTCCGCAACTACATTGAAGCCGGGCATCCGCGCTCGCCTACCGAAGCACTGATTGAACGCGCTGCCCTGCTGGATCTCACTATCCCGGAGATGACAGCCCTGGTCGGTGGCATGCGAGTCCTCGATGCCAACGTCGGTGGTGCGGATCATGGTGTGTTTACCGATCAGCCCGGCACACTGAGTAATGACTACTTTGTTAATCTGGTGGACATGTCGACGGTATGGTCCCAGTCGGACGCCGACGCGGGCATTTACGAAGGTCGCAACCGGGATACCGGTGACCTGATGTGGACTGCAACGCCGGTGGACCTGATTTTCGGATCCAATACCGAGCTGCGCGCGGTCGCCGAGGTCTATGCGATCAATAATGGCGAAGAAAAATTCGTGCAGGACTTTATCAACGCCTGGACCAAGGTGATGACACTGGATCGCTTCGACGTCAAATAACGGTGAGTGCCGGGTTATGACCCCGGCTTGACGAAAACCAAACGAATGGCGGTACTGTAAATGCAGTGCCGCCATTTTTTTTGTCACTGCGCCACCGATTTGAGGTAGGCGAGCATGGCCCGCGCATGCGCTTCGCTAACGCCCAGATCCGGCATCAGGGTGTCGGGGTCTATTGCTGTTGGTGAGCGGATCCACCGCACCAGGTTGTCATCGCTGTAGGCCAGAACACCTGCGATGTAGCTGCGTCGGGTAACGTCTTCAAGTGGCGGACCCACGTTCGTCCGCGCCGCGGTAATGCCGGGAATAACGTGACAGCTGACGCAGTTGTATTGCTGAAACGCCACTTTCCCGATACTCACCTGTGATCCGGTTTCATCAGCCTGGGGAAAGGCTGATTCTTCCGCCGTGGCCCGTTGCAACAGATTTTGCGTTTGTGCAGTCGCTACGTCAGTTGTCTGTGCGCGGGCCTGACGCAAAAGGCGGTCATAATCGTCATGGGTCATATTGGCAACCTGTTTGATCACGGCGACCACCTGCCACATTTCCGCTGCGCTCATGCGATACGCCCATGCGGGCATACCGGTCATCTTTATGCCGTGTTCGATAACATGGTATATCTCCTGCGGCGTCCGTCTGCGGGCCAGTTCAACAATGGCGGTAGGGGCCGGTTTCATGCCCAGCGAGAAACTGTCCGGTGGACGGCCAGGCGCGCCATGACACTGGCGGCAATTGTTTTCGTACTGCAGAATGCCGGCATTCTGCCAGTCCACCTCGTCAAGATCCGGGGTGCTGAAATCGCTCCGCACTGCCACCGAGCGGGAGCGCACCGTGGTCATGATCTGATAAACAAGAGCAGTGTGCTGTTTCAGGGCAGAAGTGTCGTAACCGCCTGCGTAAACAAAAACACCGGCAGCAACAGACCCTGCCAGTGCCAATGAGGCGAGAACAATATAAATGTATCGGTTTTCGACTTTCATCACGGTTCCATATGGTACAGATACGCCGCTATGTCCTCAGCGGTCCGTTGATCCAGCCCGGTATCCGGCATCGCGGTGCCGGGCGAAATGTCGCGCGGGTGCTGTATCCAACGCACCAGGTTGGTGAAATTATTGGGTAGCACACCGGCAAGATAAGCGCGGCGCGCAAGATTATGCAGAGGCGGGCCGACGCGACCGTTGGCGCTGTCGATACCCGGAATGGCATGGCAGCTGCCGCAGCCGGCGATCTCAATTGCGCGCTCGCCGCGAGCGATATCGCCTGCAGGTGTATGGGTGGCAGACTCGGGCCCGCAGCCGGCCGTCAGCCCTGTCAGCAAGAAAAAAATCATGGTCATCCGGGTCACGCGCCTTGTCATGAGTGTGTGCGCTCCCCGTGGGCGTTTCGGCTGTCCACTGTCTGCAAGCTGGCGGCTGGGTCGGGGTCGACTGTGCTCAGGACTTTTGCCAGGCACACCAGGGCCGCGACCAAAAAGACGGTACCGGCAGGCATCCACATGATCAACCCTCCCAGTTGCTGGTCTTCCAGTGCGGTGAATCCCCATTGCGGTGCGGTCGCTTCGTAAGGTGAGTACCAGGGCTGCGGGGAGAATGTCAGCAATGCGCCGAGCATGGACGCGTGCAATGCTGTGGTAAACAGATAGATGACATTGGCCACCGGACTGGTGGGACTGGGTTTCAGCAGCGCGAACCAGAATACCAGCGCGATAAACAGAAAGCTGATGTGTTGCGCGGTGTGCACCAGGTCATTGCGCAGTCCGGCATTGAACAGCCAGGGGATATGCCAGGCCCAAAGGCCGGCGGCGTGAATGAACCAGGCATTAAGGGGCATGCTCAGCCAGGCGAGCCAGTGTGAACCGCCAGTCACTCTTAGCAGGGCGCCGACGGCACGCGCGGCCGCGCGCGGCAAACCGCGTAACAGTCTGGCTGAGGGTCGGCTTGCCACCAGCAGAGGGGCTGCACCGAGCATCATCAGTTCATGCTGAATCATATGTACCGAGAACAGCGCATTGCCCATGGGGTCGATCGGCGGTGCCAGGGCCACTGTCAGCAGCATCCAGCCACACCAGAACCAGTATTGCTGTCTGGTCTTCTGGCTGGTCCGCGCTCTACCAGCGCGCTGACCACGCCAGTAGATCAGTGCTGTTGCCAGTAGCAGTAGCGTTGTCAGCACGTCGGGGATCCAGGGATTAAAATCCGCCCTGTCACCGACCGTATGGGCAGAAGCCCGGGTTGCCGTGAACAGCACACCTGACGCTGCGCCTGCCCTGAGCCACGCTGCTATATACATGGCGGCAACACCATGAGCGGGAAGGTCTGCATCAGTATAGAGGCCACCATGAATATCCCCAGTAGCAAACCGGAGGTGGCAACAAACAGACCGCGTCGGTGCCCGGTTTGGTCATGACTGATGACATCACGGTTACGGTAACACTGCACGCAACCGACAATGGCGAGCAGCAACATCAGCGCTGTGAACGAAAACAGGATCCACAGCGCTGCGGCGCTCCCCATGAATGCAAGTTGCCCGCAGTACAGTTCCACAAAGGCGTAGCTGCCAGACACGTGCAATGCCCAGGCGAGCGCGGGCGCAAACGCGCTCAGCCAAAGGCGCCGGTCGCTGATCTGCCGGGAGTGCTTTTGCATGTGCCTACCCTCCTCTATCACGTTAGACGTGGCACTATGTAAAGAACCAGGTAAAACGGGATCCATGCCAGGCCAACAAAATTCCAGTACATCGTATCTACCACGATCGCGATGCGCTGTTTGCTGTTAAAAAATTTCAGGGCGCCAAGAGTGGCCACCACGGCTGTGCCGATCGCTGCCGACACCACATGCAGAAAATGAAAACCGGAGATGGTCCACACCAGAGATCCGTAAACGTGTTCATCCCAGCGGAAATCGAAGGTCTGGAACTGCTGCCAGCGAATGACCAGCACTGCGCAGGCCAGCACCACAGAGATAGATGTGTGGGTAACAAAGGCGGTGATGCGATCGCGATTGATGGCCTTGCTCGCCAGGTACATGGTGACGCAGCTCATCAGCAGAATAACGACAGAGGCCGTTGGCCACAGCAGCTCAGACGCAGGGTGCCCGATGGGTGGCCAGGACGGATTGATCATTACCAGGTAAAAATAGCTGATGACAAATGCTGCCACAACACTCATTTCAATCAGTATCAGGCCGATGATGCCCCACCATATTGGCGCATCACTGCCACTGTGAAAGCGACTGAAATGGGTCGCGTCAACAGCGAAGTTCAGACGGGTCGTTTCAGCTGGGCACATCATCGCCTCCATTATGTCTCGCCGGTGTCCAGCCATGGCTTCCGGGGCCACAACCAGCCGACGATCATGAAAAAACTCAACGCGAAACCAGCGACAAACAGTAGCGGCTGGAACATGAATCCCAGGAAGCCGAAGCCCACCGCCAGCGCCAGTAAAAACGGCCAGACGCTGGGGTGGGGCATGATCAGCACGCTCTGCGGCTTGGCTTCCAGCAATGTAGTGATCAGCAATTCCCGGCGATCGGCGCGCAAACCGGCTACAACCTGCCGATGTGAGCTGTCTGGCTCGTCCCAAAGCGGTGTTCTGCTGTGGACGATGGGCAGGTGGCGGAAATTATAGTTTTGCGGTGGGGACGTGGTTGCCCACTCCAGTGTTTCTGCCTGCCACGGGTTATTGCCAGCCGCCACGCCGCGCGTACGACTGACTACTGCGTTAATCAGCGTCAACAGAAATCCGATGGCAAGGATGAAGGCAGCAATGGTAATCGCGAAATTCAGTTCTCCCCATCCCATGTCGCTCAGGTAGGTGTAGACTCGCCGGGGCATGCCTTGCAGACCCAATTGATGCATGGGGAAGAAAGTCAGGTTTGTCCCTGCAAAGATCAGGGCGAAGCTCCATCTTCCCAGACGCTCGGACATGAGGCGGCCGGTCATTTTGGGATACCAGTAGTACAGCCCGGCAAAGAAAGGGAAAACCGCACCGCCGATCAGTACATAATGGAAATGCGCGACCACAAAATAGCTGTCGTGCACCTGGCTGTCGAATGGAATGGAGGCGACCATGACACCGGTGAGCCCGCCTATAACAAAGATGGCAAAAAATCCCAGAACAAACAGCATGGGCGTAGCAAAACGGATGCGGGCCCCCCACAGGGAGGCAATCCAGCAGAAGATCTGAATGCCGCTTGGGATAGCGATCATGGCGCTGGCGGCCGTGAAAAAGCTCAGCCCCAGGTGCGGCAGTCCGGTTGTGAACATGTGATGCACCCACAGACCAAACGAAACAAAGCCGGTGGCGACCAGTGACAGTACCAGTGCGGTATAACCAAACACCGGCTTTTGCGTGAACGTGGTGATGACCGTCGACACGATGCCCAGTGCCGGTACCATGATGATATAGACCTCAGGGTGACCGAAGAACCAGAACAGGTGTTGCCAAAGCAGCGCGTCGCCGCCGCCCGCCGCGACAAAAAATTGCATGTCGAATGCCCGATCGAGGGCGAGCAGCACGCTGCCAGCCATCACCGTGGGCATGGCAAACAGGATCATGAACGACATGACCAGAATGGACCAGACAAACAGCGGCATGCGGTTCAGCGTCATGCCGGGTGCCCGCTGTTTGAGTATGGTCACGATCAGCTCCACGGCAGCTGCCAGCGCGGAGATCTCGATGAAGGTGATCATGGTGGTCCACAGGTCCATGCCTTTGCCGGGGGAAAAGGCGATATTCGCCAGCGGCACATAGCTGAACCAGCCCGCTGCGGGGGCCATGCCCATAAACAGCGCAACGTAAAGAGAGATGCCGGCTATCAGGTAGACGTAATAGCCAAACGCATTCAGCCGGGGAAAGCTCATGTCTCGTGTGCCTATCATGAGCGGCACCAGATAAATGCCCAGCCCTTCCATCGCAGGCACGGCAAAGAAGAACATCATTGTTGTGCCGTGCATGGTAAACAGCTGATTGTAAAAGTCCGCACCCAGGAGCGTATTCTCCGGGCTTATCAGTTGCAGGCGCATGACGAGCGCCAGTACACCGGCGAGCGCAAAAAATATGACTGAGGTGACAATAAAGCGGTAACCGATCCGGGATTGATTCACATGGGTGAACCAGCCGAAGAACCCCGGCGGGGAGCGCCAGGTCCGCGAAAGCAGATCCGTTGCCTCGGGGTTCTGGTCATATATTGCTTGCGTCTTCAACGCGAACTCTCCCTGTTAACGGTCGTATCTTTCCAGCGCGTCTCTTGCCGGTGTGCTACTTACTCCAGTGTTTCGAGGTATGTCAGCAAATTATGCAATTCCTGTGGGGTGAGCAGCGAGCGGGGCATGGCATTGCCGGGTTTGATACGCTGAGGATCACCGATCCAGCCCGCCAGATGCCCCCGGTTGTTGACCAACGTAGCCGCCGCAAGTGTGCGTCGCGACGCTATATGCGTTAAGTCCGGGCCAATATTGCCAGTGGCATCGGTGCCACGCACGCGGTGACAATGCCCACAGGATTGCTCAAAAACATCACGGCCTTGCTGCGTGGCGGCAGTTACCGGGGCAGCGGCAGGCTCAGCCTGGTGTGCCAGCCATGCATCGAATTCGGCTTCGGGTCGCGCGACCACGACAAACGCCATCAGGGCGTGCTGCAGACCGCAAAATTCTGCGCACTGCCCCCGGTATTCGCCCGCTTCGGTGGCTACAAACCAGCTGCTGTTGACCTTGCCGGGCACCATGTCGGTTTTGCCCTGCAGTTGTGGTACCCAAAAACTGTGAATGACATCGCCGGAGGCCAGCTCTACCGCCACCGGTCTGCCCACGGGCACATGCATTTCATTGGCGGTGGTGGCAGTGATGTTGCCGGCGCTGTCGAGATATTCGATTTCCCACCACCACATCCAGCCGGTAATTCGAACCTGCATGGCATCGGGAGGCGGAGCCGACGCAACGCTGCGACCCAAAAACAGGCTGCCGCCCACGAGGATGACCAGGGTCAGGGCCGGAATGGCCACGCCCGCAGTGAGGACAAGGTTTTTGCTGGCGGTCAGGCTAAGCGGGGATTCTCGTTGTCGACCGCTCCACAGCGCCCAGATCAGCAGGGCCATGACAGCCAGGAAAATGACCACGCCGCTCCACAGCATGATCCACCACAGCAGCTCAATGCCTTGTGCCTGGGTGCTTGCCGGTTGCAGGGCGGACTGGCTGGCACTCCGCTGGGCTTCCGTGACGCCCGACCACAGGCAGCACGCTGTCAGCGCGCAGCCATCGGGCCAGGCCCGGCGGGCTGTGGAAATGAAAGAGGCCGAATTCCGGTTTTTCTGTCGCATCACTGGCACTATCCCTGCCGTGGCAATCGACTATTGATTGCCGGTGGCTGTCCGGTGTATGTCTACGCTAACAAGATACCGTCTGTATTTACGAATGTCTAATGCGTGGGTCGGCGGGCTGTAAGAACTGAGTCAGATCGGGTTCGCAGTCTCCACCGTAAATTTGAAGTCGCCCAGATGTCGCAGGGTGACGTTGAAGGTTTCCAGCCCTACCTTTACCTGCGGCAATATCAATTTGTTATTGGCGCCATCAAAGAATGAAGGGATGGCATCCGGGTCATCAGTAGCATTCTCTTCGGCGGTAGCCAGGAAAAAATTCAGGTCGCCGGTGTGCTTAAGGGTGACGGAGTAATTCTGGCTGTCGACATACACCTTGGGTATGGTGACGATATCGGTTGCACCATCAAACGCATTGCGTAATGCGCGGATATCAGAAAGAGAGTTTACGGTTGTGATGCCGGAGGCGTTATCGCTGATGAAGCTGTAGAGCTCGGCGATGCTGGCATAGACGCCCGGTGACCCTGGTGTGCCACAATTGGCGGTCTCGCTGCCGCCGAAACTGGTAATACCGATCTGCATGGCGCCCTGCTCAAGGTTGACGAACAATGGGCCACCGCTGTCGCCCTGGCAAGTGTCCGACGTATCGGACTCGGTATAACTGCCGGCGCAGAACATGTTCGATGTAATCAGGCCTTCATGAGCCGCAGCGCATATCTCAGTTGTTGTGCTCAGCAGCTGAGTCTGAAGCAAGGCGTCGGACGCCTGTGTGCCATCTCCGACAGTTGCACCCCAGCCGGCAACCAGTGTCGGCAGGTGAGCAGGCAACGCGCCGTTATAGAGTCTGATCGGCGCTACGCTGACCGCTGATGACAGTTCAACCAGCGCAATGTCGTAGTCATTGGAGTTGGCACTGGTCTCAGGATCGGGCTGATAGCTGGGGTGAATCAGCACCCGGCTGGCGCTGCGCTCGATTGCACCGGATGCCAGGTCAACGATATTGTCGGTATTCAGTGTGACCGTGGTCAGAGAGGCCGGGTCGTCGGCGATCGCATCACCTGCCTCGTTGAGGAAACAGTGTGCCGCGGTCAGTACCCAATTTGGAGCGATCAGGCTGCCACCGCAACCGCCGCCGTTGTCACTGTCCTTGCCACCCAGAATGAAAATACTGGCCATCCAGGGGTAGGTTGCCGTGGATGCGGGCTTGCCATTGATGATGCGAGTCTGTTGTTGTGAATATGCAGGGAGCGAAAGCAAAGTTGCGCAAAACAAGCCAGTGGCCAGATAAACGTTTTTCATGAGTGTCAGTCTCGCTGCCTGGGGCAGAACCAGAGGATTGGTTAAAGAGTGTGCGCCGCCGTAACGCCAGACCAGCAGATCAGTTGGTATAATCTGATACATATAAACGAAAGGTCAAGCTTAAGTCGTTGGTCGGTCGAGACCAGGCAGGCAGAGGCTTGGCTCGTGCACGATGGTTGTGCTTAAAAATAGAACGAATAGGGCGCTAATATCTATTTTACAGAAGATGATTTGTGACTGAAGATTGCCGGGTGCTGGCCACCGCTCCTCGCTGAGCAGGTGCTGGTCCGTGGCTGGTCTGGTGTGTGGTCAGGCGCCGTGGCCAACCGCAGGAACTCATCACAGGAGACAGGCATGTTCAATCTTACCCATCTGCGCACGCTGGAAGCCGAATCCATCCATATCATTCGCGAAGTTGTAGCCAGCTTTGACAATCCTTGCATGTTTTATTCAATTGGCAAGGACTCCACGGTGATGTTGCATCTGGCTCGCAAGGCACTTTACCCGGGCTCTGTACCGCTGTCGCTGCTGCACATTGACACGACCTGGGAATTTGCCGAAATGGCGCGCTTCCGGGATGCGCTGGCAGACAGGTATGGTTTGAAGATGATCGTACATACCAACACCGAGGCACTGGCCGCCGGTGTGCATCCCGTCGAGTCGGGCTCTGTGCATTATAACGATCAGATGAAAACCGTTGCTCTTAAACAGGCCTTGGCCCGATATGGTTTTGATGCCGCTCTCGGTGGCGCTCGCCGGGACGAAGAGAAGTCAAGGGCGAAGGAGCGCGTGTTTTCGGTGAGGGGCAAAAATCAGGTCTGGGATCCCAAAAATCAGCGCCCTGAGTTGTGGAACATCTACAATACCAGAATCGGCCGGGATGAGAGCGTCCGCGTTTTCCCATTGTCCAACTGGACGGAGCTCGATGTCTGGCAATACATCATGTTGGAGAAGATCGATCTGGTCGACCTGTATTTTTCTGCGCCAAGAAAGAGCTGGGTGGCCAGTGACAGCGGTCAGATATTTGCGCTCGATGATGAGCGCATGTTGACCTATCTTGATGCTGCCGAGCGTGACTCCGTTGCCATTCGTCACATCCGGTTTCGTACCCTGGGATGTTATCCGCAGACCGGTGCCGTGCTCAGCCATGCTCGGACCGTTCAGGATATTATCCAGGAACTGCTGCTGGACAAGTCCAGCGAGCGCCAGGGCCGCACACTGGATAAAGACCAGGTAGCGTCGATGGAGAAGAAGAAGCGCGAAGGTTATTTTTAGCCGGTCGCCGTCCCTTTCAGGGTGAGCGCCGGGCTCCGGCGTCATTGCTGGCTTGATTCGGCTCCTTCGTTGCGAATATCGCAATACTTGATTGACAATATTTCACTTCCGTCATGGCATGGTTTTCCGCACAATTGTGAACAGTTTCCGCACACTTGAATGCATACCACAGGAAGGATGCCGACATGCCAGTATACCGTTCCCATACCTCGACCCAGGGCCGCAATATGAGTGGGGCGCGCGCACTGTGGCGGGCCACGGGCATGAAAACCGAAGACTTCAGCAAGCCCATTATTGCCGTTGCCAATTCCTTCACCCAGTTTGTACCGGGCCATGTTCATCTCAAGGATATGGGGCAACTGGTCGCGCGCGAGATTGAAAAGGCCGGCGGCGTGGCCAAAGAGTTCAACACTATTGCCGTCGATGACGGTATTGCAATGGGGCATGACGGCATGCTGTACAGTCTGCCGTCGCGCGAGATCATCGCTGATTCGGTTGAGTATATGGTCAATGCGCACTGCGCTGACGCGCTGGTGTGTATTTCCAACTGTGACAAGATAACTCCCGGCATGCTGATGGCTGCGCTGCGTCTGAACGTGCCGGTGGTCTTTGTATCCGGCGGGCCGATGGAGGCAGGCAAGACCAGGCTGGCCGACCAGGTCATCAAGCTGGACCTGGTGGACGCCATGGTCGCGGCTGCCGATGACAGTGTCAGCGACGAGCAGGCTGCCGAGTATGAACGCTCTGCCTGTCCGACCTGCGGTTCGTGTTCCGGCATGTTCACCGCCAATTCCATGAACTGTCTGGTGGAGGCGCTCGGCCTGGGCCTGCCAGGCAACGGTTCGACACTCGCGACACACGCGGATCGCCGCGAGCTGTTCCTGCAGGCAGGTCGCACCATCGTCGATATTACCCGGCGCTACTATGAGCAGGACGATGCCAGCGTATTGCCGCGCAGTATTGCCGGCTTCAAGGCTTTCGAAAATGCCATGTCGCTCGATATCGCCATGGGTGGTTCCACCAATACCATTTTGCACCTGCTGGCAGCAGCGCAGGAAGCTGAACTCGATTTCACGCTGAAAGACATCGACCGTCTGTCGCGCAAAGTGCCGCAACTGTGCAAGGTGGCACCTTCCACGCCAAAGTATCATATGGAGGATGTGCACCGTGCCGGAGGCATCATGTCAATTCTGGGTGCGCTGGAAAGAGCGGGCCTGTTGCACAGCGACGTGCCCACCATCCATAGCGACAGCATGCTGGCGGCACTGGAGCAGTGGGACATCAAGCGTAATGCCAGCGAAGCGGTGAAACAGTTTTTCCGCGCTGGTCCTGCCGGCATACCTACACAGACTGCTTTCAGTCAGTCCACCCGCTGGGACACCCTGGACGATGACAGGCAGCAGGGTTGCATTCGAGATATTGAGTGGGCATACAGCCAGGAAGGTGGACTCGCGGTTCTGTATGGCAACATCGCCGAGAACGGTTGTATTGTCAAAACAGCCGGCGTTGACGAGAGCATTTTTACCTTCAGCGGACCAGCACGCGTGTTTGAAAGTCAGGACAGCGCGGTCAAGGCTATTCTGGGCGATCAGATCAAGGCCGGCGATGTTGTCATCATCCGCTACGAGGGGCCGAAGGGTGGTCCTGGCATGCAGGAAATGCTGTACCCGACCAGTTACCTGAAATCCAAAGGCTTGGGCAAGGCCTGCGCCTTGCTCACAGACGGTCGCTTCTCCGGGGGTACGTCCGGTTTGTCAATCGGCCATGCTTCGCCTGAGGCGGCGCAGGGCGGTGCCATTGCGTTGGTTGAGGAAGGCGATATCATCGAAATCGACATCCCCGGTCGCAGCATTCAGCTGGCAGTCAGTGATGAAGAGCTGGCGCAGCGGCGCACCGGCATGTGCGCAAAAGGCAAGATGGCCTGGAAGCCTGTTGAAGATCGTCCGCGTAAAGTAACGGCCGCGTTGAAGGCCTATGCGGCACTGACCACCAGCGCCGACAAAGGTGCGGTGCGGGACATTACCCAACTTGACTGACACCTTGGTGCGGCTGATGGCGTTTGGCCCTGAACGACCCGATAGTGGAACCTTGCATGAGTAAACACGTGACCAACTGGCTGAATCTTGCGACCAGCATTGCCGTTATCATGGGCATATTGTTTCTTGGCGTGGAGATTCGCCAGAACACCGAAATGATGAAATCGCAGACGCGCGATTCCATTTCGGAGAAACAGATGATGTTCTCGGAGTGGGTGGCTACGGAAGCCGATCTCAGCAACACACTTGCCAAGGTCAATGCCAACCTGCCGCTGGAGCCAGGTGAGCGCATGATGCATGCTTACTTTCTGGCCGGGGTCTGGCGGGAATGGGAAAACTCGTATTACCAATATCAGCAGGGTCTGTTTGATCGTGATGAATTTGAGCCTCGACTGACTCGCTGGCGAGCCACCATGCGTAATGAGATGGTACGCAGCATTTGGGTGGCCACGCGACAAAACTACTCGCCGTCGTTCCGCGTCGTGGTGGATAGCATCATTGAGGACTACTCGCAGACGCTGCCGACCGACGAACCCGATGAGGAATTACCGGTGCCTTAACGGGCTGTGCGAGATTCTGCCCTGGCCTGTTTAAGTCGGTGCTTTTCAATGATCCGCAGATTACGCGTATTGGATTTCCAGAAAAAATCGAAAACATCGCCGACCACCGGGATGGCGCCCAGCGTCGTGTCGATCAGGATATTGCCGCCCATGCGCATCAGCGCACTTTTGGGTAGTCCCTGTCGATGAGCTTCATTGAGCAACCACAACGAGGCAAGGCCTGTGGCCGCGTCCCCGACGCCGGGGATCAGACCGATTATGCCATCCAGACCGATGCGAAAACCGCCCGGTAGCCGGATAGCCTGATCCATCAGCCGGCTGAAATTTTCAGCGGAAGAAAGATTTTCCTGTGGCACTCTGATTCCCCCTCCGTGGCTTGTCAGACTGTCAGGACTTGGCTGATTTGGGTCCCAGCAGGAACCAGATGATCACGCCCAGTACGGGCAAAAACAGCATCAGCAGAATCCACACAAGCTTGGCGGTCCCGCTGGCGGAACTCTGCGCGACCTGAATGACCGCCCAAATGACCACCAGCAACCAAAGTAATCCCAAAATACCGGTTACCTGAATATCCATCGGTACATCCTCCTGATGATACGCGCTCCTTATGAAGCGCGGTTACGATCCGGGCTCGCTCACTCGGAGGGATAAGTGCCCTGCCGGTAACGCTCGCCGCAGTTACTAGCGTACTGCACTGTTCGCGGGATGACAACTTCCCGCCATCGCCGCGATGCTGTCCGGGTCAGTTGAGGTCTGGCTGACAGCTATGTAATACTGATCAGGACCCGCGAGAGGAAACCACAAATTGGAGGTGGATATGTTGAAGTTTCTGGGTAGTGCAGTAGGCATTATTTTTATTATTGGCCTGCTTGTCGTGATCGGATTTTTTGCGCTGATATTCTAGCGCGTGGTCAGTGGTCGCAACATTACAGCTGACTGACGATTTATTGCTACCGTGGCAGGTCCCTGCTGTGTAGAGTGCAACTGAGTAGGCTACTGGTTTGCAGCGTGCAACTTTGTAGAGTAGAGCAGCTGTACTTTAATTCTGAGGGGGGAACCATGAACGGAATAGTCGGATTGCGCCGATCAGGCAGCAGTGCGCTGGCGCTGTGTTTGTTATTGATCAGCCATACTGCGTTGGCGGCTGATGTATTGGGTGTGGCATGTGAAACACCGCCACCGATGCACTGCGCGGGCGGTGATTGCGCTGCCAAGACTGCAGCGCCCGGCAATGTGACCGAGCCGGAAAGTGGTCGGCAGTATTTTCTGGACTACCCGTGCGATCTGCAGCCGGGCGAGGACGTGATGTTTATCCTCAATATTCACGGTGCCGGCTCTATTGCCAATTGGCAACGGCACTATTTCCCGGCCATGGACTACAAGGACGAGTACCGCCTGGTGGTTGCTACACCCAGTGCTGCCGGTTCGGCGTCCATGGGCAGTGGCAGCGGCGTGCGGGTGTGGACACCTCAAACCGATGACGCCTACCTGCAGGCGATAACCAATCAGGTCACTGCGGCTTTCGGGGCAGAGAACATCAAGTCGTTCTGGCTGGCTGGCCATAGCCAGGGCGGCATGACTTCACGTCGCCTGGTGTGCAGCGAGTTCTTCGCCGACAAGGTCGATGGCATGCTCAGTCTGTCCGGTGGCCGTATTGGCCAGGCACCGTTTGTCGACAGTTTCGGGCCGCCCCTGGCCGATGGCTCCCCACCGCCGCCAAGACCCCGTGGTAACACTGAAGAGACGTTGCCGGGTTGTGACTTCTCGCATATCTTCGCGATTGGCGAGTACGAGATCGAGTCATTGCCGGATACCTCGCCCTGGGCCGAACGCTATCAGTGTGAAGCACGGGAGCACAGCCAGGTCGTTGATACTCAGCCGGGCTGGATTTATGACACCGGTCGTGCCGGTTATCCGGTTTGGGGCCGTGAAGCCGCGCCAGGTACCGCAGATGTGTTTGCGTACCCTGCGTGCACTGATGACCGCGTGGTCGCTGACGTTGTGCGGCTGGACAAGGGGCATACCGAAGGTCTGGAGCCTGAGGTAACCCGGCGCATCATCGAGTTGATGGCGGCCGCCAAAGGCGGCAAATTGCAGACGGCCGCTCGCTGACAGATGTGTTCGAGCAAGACCGGTGAGCGGAGCAGACAGCGCAATCCATGGACCTGACCAGTAAACTGATCATTGCATCGTTGTTTTTACTCGTGGTAGCGGTTGCGCTGTGGCTGTTTGCGGTGCCGGTCTGGCGCCGCAGACGGCTGGACAGCAAGCCCTTTCCCGCTACCTGGGAAACGATCATCGCACAGCGCCTGCCCTTTTATCCGCGCATGCCTGACGAGGTTAAACGCGCTCTGCAGAACCGCATTACCCACTTTATCGCCAACAAGCGCTTTTACGGCTGTGCCGGGCAACACATAGACGACAATGTGCGCGTCAGTATTGCGGCGCAGGCCAGCCTGCTGGTGCTGAATCGTCCCGGTGACTACTATGCCGATCTGAGCGCTATACTGGTATACCCCACCGAGTTTATGGTCCGCCATGCCGGGGTCGACGAGCACGGAGTGGTGTCAGATGATGAGCACATTCTGGCCGGTGAATCCTGGAATGACGGGCGTATTGTGCTGTCCTGGGAAAGCGTCGAGCGCGGTGCCAGCGATTTCAGCGATGGCCACAATGTCGTGCTGCATGAATTCGCGCATCAGCTGGATCACCAGAGCGGCGCCACCAATGGCGCGCCGTTGCTGGGCAGCCGCCGTGCCTACCAACAGTGGTCGGCGGTGTTCAGTGAGGAGTTTGACAGGCTGCAAAAGCTGGCAATGACACCTGATTTCCATCAGGTGAATGACGAAGTGCTGGATATCTACGGCGCCACAGACCCGGCAGAATTTTTTGCTGTTGCCACCGAAACCTTCTTCGAAAAACCCGGACCACTGGTCCAGCGGCATCCGCAACTTTTTGAGCAACTGTACCAGTATTATGGCGTGGATCCGCGGGACTGGGTCTGAAGGGGCTCTCGGCCGCCAATTTGTCTGGCAAGCATGAGCATGTGATGATCTAATGCAGCAGCCAATCCACGGCCTGCCACCCTAAGGAATTTCTGATCATGCCAAAACCCCGCTGGATCGTTCTAGTAGCAGGATTGTTATTCTCCGCCAGTACCTGGGGTACGGAATTCGATGTACGATTTGTAGATAATGACAAAGGAGAGTTTGCTGCACAAGGCTGGATGACACCTGACTCGGCGTTCCAGCGCAATGTGCAGGCAGCGTTGCGCCTGTGGGGCGCACGCCTGAACACCGATGTGGTGCTGCGAGTCAATGTAGAGGCCAGCAACAGCTCGCAGGTCCTGCGCGCGGGTGGCAGCGGTCCGCTCGGTCATTTCCTCGAGCAACGGCCGGACGGGCACAAAGTCTGGGAGCATAGTGCACTGTCACGCATACGCACGGGGACCAACCCGAACACAAAGGATTACGAGCTGTGGGTGGGTTTTGACGTGGCGTTTCTGCTGGCCAATTACTGGATAGACCCGGAACCAGAGACCCGATTGCTGGAAGCGCCTACCAACAAGACCGACCTGGTGTGGATCATCATGCACGAGCTTGGCCATGCATTTGGCTTCGACGGCTTCAGAAGCCGAGGTCCCAATACGGTGGGTTATGGCAAGTTGACTAATAACGACATGAGCATTTTTGACAGTTTCAGTCAGTTGGCAGGCAACGGCGCGATTGCCGACGCGTCCGGCAATCCGACCCCGCTCAGGTTTACCGGTCCCACCGCCGCCGCCCTGCTCGGCGAACAGGTGCCACTGTTCCACGCCCGTGAAGACGACGACACCTGGCGGCCCACCAATTTTTACCATCTGGGCGATTGCGAATCTCCTGCGATCGTTAAACAGGCCCTGATGCGCGGATGTTATAGCCCGGCTGGGCGCGCCCATATCACCGCGCTGGATGTGGCGGTCCTTGCCGATCTCGGGTATCCGGTCAATCCTATAGACGCGAACTACGCGGATCCGACCGGTGTATTACGACTGCCATTTGTTATCGTGCCCGGCATGGGTGTGCTGGAAGTCGACATGAAACTGGTTGACGGTGCGGCGCTGATTTTTGAGCTCACTCGCGCTGATGCGATACCACTGGGCACAGACACGCCCGCCCGTTTTGTTTCCGAGTCCGGCAGGGTGACTGTGCCCAAACTGGATGTTGACTGGGGCAACCGTACAGAAACTTTTGTAATCGAACTACAGCTGTTGCCGGGCGAAGGACAGATGCGCTTCCAGGTGGTCGAAGTGCGTTGAGCAGGGTCAACGGCACCTACCGACAACATTAAAGATAGCCGAGGGGAGGCTTCATTTTTCACGCTCGACACTGTTGACAGCGTCACCGATCGCCATGCTGCCTTCTCTAAGCACCCGGGCCGTGATGCCGCCATGGCCGCGCATGGCGTTATACCCGCCCGGGCCCAGCAGGGCTTCCATCTTGCTGCAGGGATCGCAGGGGCCCGTGTATTCCAGAAGTGTCTCGCCTATGCGGAATGTCTTGCCTTTCAGCGCGAGCAGATTGATGCCGGATACCACTACATTGCGCCGCAGCATGGCCGCCGTTACTGTCGGTTGGTGGGCCAGCGCCGCGATCGTCGCAAGGTGCTCCTGCTGGATCAGCGTGACCTGTCGCTTGCCGCTACCTCCCCTGCGGTTCTGGTAGCGATCACCTTCCAGACCGTTATCGGGCGTTGCGTGTACCCGGGTTACTGCGACCATGGCTTCATCGCGTGCCGGGCGCAATCCAATCCATTCAACGCAGCCTGTCTGTGGCAGGGTATCGAACAGAACCTGAAGTGGAGATTTTTCTGTCATCGGCTATTGCCCGCGCCAGGATTTTTCATGGAAGACGGCACTCAAAGTTAGACGCCACCCAGTTGGCAGGTTCGTCCGCGCCGCCTGCCGGGCCGACATAACGCGGCTGTTGCGGATACGTGCACAGCGGTCGCTCATTATCCACCAGGCCGTCCGTTTCATGGGTAGCGGTAATGCTGTCCGGCGTACGGCTGTTCTCCACCCAGTCGACCAATGGCGCCAGTTTGTCCCAATTATTGGGGCCCGGGCCGCCGGCGCAGTGGCCCATACCCGGTGCCAGGTAAAGGCGCGCGTGCGCCTGAGCCTCGGCCAGGCTGCCGGCAAACGTGGTGTCAACTATTTGCTGGTAATAGTCGATCGTGTCGGTCGCGACGATCAGCGTATCCATCAGGCCATGGTAGAGGATCAGTTTACCGCCGCGCCGGACAAAGCGGTGCAGGTCGGGATCATTGGCGTCGGTGATGGACTTCATCAGATCGCCGGCGCCTGAATGGAAATCATTGATGTCCCAGTGAAACCAGTGGAATTCGGGGATCATGGCATCGGTATCCGGTTCATAGTCAATGTCGCTCAGGTCGGGCACGGCGATGCCGGGATCTACTTCGTAAAACAGATAATTCATATGATCCCCGGCGACGCCGGTGAGTTTGCCAGGTGCCATGTTATTACCCTGCCAGGGGATATAGTAACCCGCCCAGTGCGGTTCGGAGCCCAGCATCTTGCCTGGATACACCTGGCGCCCGGCATCATCACGCGGGCCGTTGTAGAAGTCGCTGATGGTCTGCAACTGGGCTTGGGTGAAGCACTGGTCGGAGGCACTGTCGGGCGGGCACATCAGACCAGCGAGATCTGCTGCGGGCGCAAAGGTACAGGCCAGCGGGTCGCTCACCAGCCCATCCCGCACGCCGTCCAGCGCGTCGCACTTGTTAAGCACTTGCGTGTGCAGCACATCCATCAGGGCCAGGCTGTCAAAACTGCCGTTGCCATCCGTGTCCACCGCCAGGTTGCCGGCCAGGTCGTCACGGAAAATACGTTGCAGGTTCCAGGTGCCCGCAGCGTTCAGGCCCTGATCTGTCTCTTATACACATCTCCGAGCCCACGAGACAGGCAGAAATCTCGT
>CAJXPR010000036.1 GCA_913058135.1 uncultured Gammaproteobacteria bacterium | reverse complement strand
CTACACAGAGTAGATCGTCGGCAGCGTCAGATGTGTATAAGAGACAGGATTGATATCGGAGGCAAAAATCTGCAGTTTGAAGTTACCGGCGTCAGGGAGCCGTTCGATGGTCTCGCGAAACACAATCGCCAGTGAGTAGGCCTCTTCACCGGTCGAACAACCTACACACCAGGCACGCAGTTCGCGGCCGCTGGAACGCTCTTCCAACAGGGCCGGCAAGGTCGACTGAGCAAAGACCTGCCATACTTCTGTATCCCGGAAAAACTCGGTTACCCCGATCAACAGCTCCTTGAACAGCAGGTCGAGCTCCAAGGCATTGTGCTCCAGCATATCGGCGTACGATGCCGTGGAGGACAGACGGTGGATGGCCATGCGTCGGCCTACGCGCCGGAACAGGGTGCCGGGTTTGTACTGCGAAAAATCGTGCCTGACGCGTTGGCGCAACTCGGCGACGATGCGTTCCAGCGCGGCGGTTTCAGGTTCGAGGTCTTCCGGCTCTATGTCACCAGCCAGCTCCGGCTCATGTCCGACATAGGACATCAGCCGAGCAGGCAACTCACCCGCTTCAGCGAGATATCAACCGCACCGGCGTTGATGGCACTGCGCGGCATGGCATCAAACTGCGCCGTGTCAGGATCCTGTGCCAGCGTTAGGCCCCCTACTGCCTTGATAGCCTGCATACCGGCTGTGCCGTCCGAACCCATGCCAGACAGCAGCACAGCGATGGCCTGCTCCCCCCGGGCGCTGGCCAGCGAAGAAAACATTATATTGATGGGTAATCGTACTCCCCGCCGCGTCTCAATACCGGACAAACTCAGGTGATCATCGACAATCCGCAGCTCGGTGTCGGGAGGAATGACAAATACCGTATCAGGTTCAATGCGCATGTCCTGCTCGACCTTACGCACCGTCATCGACGTCTCCCGCTGCAGCAGTTCCGGGAGCACGGTTTCATGTGTAGGGTCAAGATGCTGCACGACAACGTAAGCCATGCCGCTGCCGGCCGGGACGGCGGCCAGGAAGTGTTCAAGCGGCACAAGGCCGCCCGCTGACGCGCCAATACCGACTACACGAATGGCAGGTTCCGCGCGCCCACTGGATTCGGTGGATGTTGAACTCATGAATATCAGCCGCTAGCCTATAACGCCGTAGAGTAACACGTCACCATGAGCCAGTCGTTTTCCGGAAAACGTTAGTTGTACGGGGTCGCCACTATTCGCATTCAACACCAGTTCAAAATTGGCCGCCTGCCCCGTGGCGTCCAGAATTTGTAACAGGTTCAGCCAGTGCGATTGACTTTCCCGTGCCACAAATTCCTGCAGTGCCCGGCCCACCATGTCTTCATGCGGGGTCTTCAGCGTATTTTCTGCGGCGGGGTTTGCCTCCACGATCCAACCTTCAATCGTGGTCACCAGACAAACATCCGGCGTAAGTTCAAACAGCGCCCGGTAAGTGACCAGCTCACGACTGATGTCGCGCTCCCAGCTGTCCCGCTCTTCGCGCTGAAGGTCAAGTTCTACCTGATGTACCTGCAGCTCGTGGAGTAATTTGAGCGCATCACTGCTGCGCTTGGGATCACTGGCCATATCAAAAAGCAGGGACAGCGCGTCTTTGTCCAATGGCGCGCGAGCGACCGGCGCGGACCCTTTTCTTAACCTGTCCTCCGCGTCGTGCCGCAGAGTCTGCGCTTTTCTTTCGGGTTCCATCGAATTGCGCTTCATGTTTACTCTCCAGAGCCGTTGGCCGGTTTCCGACAATATTCCCCTGTGCCACATGGTAGCACGGACAATTGGTGTCTTGGGCCTTGTCGCACCATCAACCAGCGTCTTTCAGACTTTCGTCACTGGCCTGCAGCATTGCCCGTATGCGCTCAATATGCACCTGCGAGTCGTGGGCACGCCGGGCAACGGAGGACGACGCGTTACCGGTTTGGTTCTTGCTCATCCTGACCAGCAGATGCTGTCGCTCCTCAAATAGCCTCAGCGCCACCCAGAGTGTTTCCTGGATCTTGTCTGTCTGCTCGGCCAGCAGCGACAGGGCTGTAAACGCATGGCCTGTATGACAGCGATAGCGCGGAACCTCGCCTGCCGCCATTTCCCACAGTGACCCTCCGCACTCAGGGCAACTGACGGGCACCTGATCACCGAGGGCCTCGACCGTCGGCACATCGCTGACAACACGTTGCGCGATTCTTGCTTCGATTTTTATATCATCCGGTATTTCTGTTTTCGGCGGCGGTTCCCGGCCCAGCACTTCGGACAACACTGCGCCCATGCCGGCTACCGGCAGACAGTAGTCAGCGCCCACATTGGCAATGACGGACTGCGGCATGTCAGGATAGGCTGCATCGTTCGGGTCCTGGGCAATGCAGATGCCGCCGCAGCGTTTGATCGCCGCCATGCCGCTGGTGCCATCGTCCAGATATCCGGTCAGGATGATACCTATTACCCGATTGCCATAGGCCACTGCCGCAGAGCGAAACAGCGGATCAATCGCGGGCCGGGAACGATTTTCCCGCGCTCCTTTGGTGACCAGAATCCTGCCCTGCTCGATCAGCATATGATGATCAGAAGGCGCCAGATAGATGCAACCGCGCGTGAACGCCTGCTCGTGTTTTGCCTGCACACAGGCGAGGCTGCCACTGTCATTCAGGTCTTTGACAAGCGTGTGGCCGCTCGCCTCCGCGCTGATGTGCCGGACAATAAACACGGGCGCCGGGAAATCAGGCGGGAACTGCGCCACCAGCTTCTTCAGCGCATCCTTGCCGCCGGCCGAGGCGCCAATAACAACTACCTGGTTGACCTCTTTATCCATGAATCCTTCCTACGTGCGTTAACGCACTTCGTTTCCGGAGCGCCGATGTCCAACACTATTAGTCGGCGGGCCAGAAAGTCTGTACGTCTTCTAACGCGGCGCGGAGGACACCGAGTCACACGCCTGAAACTGGCAGAAGTCCTGTAATGCATCATCCAGTGCATTGTTAACGTCGTCCTCATTAAACGCGTGCCGCTCAATGTGCAGGGATCTGATCTCCAGCTCGCGGGTTTTGCGGTGTGCTTTGCAGTCCATGCGCCCGATGAACTCATCACGATACAGCAGGGGCAGACAGAAATACCCGAACTGCCGTTTGGCCGCCGGCACATAACATTCGATCTGATAATCGTAGTCAAACAGCGCCTGCAGGCGTTCGCGCTGGATCACGCTGTTGTCGAATGGCGACAGTATCTGCAATCTGTCCGGTGCCCGAGGCAACCGCTGGTCGAGGGCATCGGCGCACAGCATAAACACCTCGCCGCTGCTCACACGGATCTGCTGCAACCGCCCTTGTGCCAGCCGCTCATCTACCACGCTTTTGACGGCGCGGCGCAGCCCCGCATTGCGCCGAAGGTAGGTCAGGCCTTTGTGTGACACCAGGCCATGGCTACGCAACTGCTGATCGACCAGATGTTCGGCAAACTCTTCCAGCGTTGGCATTGCGGTGTTCACGCCGGCGGGTAGCACACGCTCGGTCAGATCGTATGTTTTCTGGAAACCTTCGCGTGTTTTGACCATCAGATCGCCCTGCATGTATAACTGCTCCAGCGCTTTTTTTGCCGGCTTCCAGTCCCACCAGCCTGCCCGCTTTGTCTCGCCTGCTTCCAGGTCGCGGGAACGTATCGGCCCCTCGGCCCGGATGCGGGCCAGCAATTCGTGCATCATCTTGTCGTCACGATGCCGGAACCAGTGCGTCTGCCCGCTTTTGATGGCATGTTTATAGGGCAGGGAAAAGCGAAAGTCGTCCATGGGCAGGAACGCGGCGGCGTGAGACCAGTACTCAAATATGTCGCCAGTTTGCAGCAGCCGATCCAGCATGGCGGGCTTGAATCCCGGCACCCGCGAGAACAGCACATGATGATGTGCGCGTTCCACCACCGAAATAGTATCGATCTGTACGTAACCCAGATGCTGGATGGCCTTGCGCGCACCGCTTACACCGCGACCGAAGGGCTGCGATTGCAACAGCCCCTGGGCGGCCAGCGCAATGCGCCTCAGGCGGGCCCTGTCCCTGGGGTGATGGATGTCAATCACAACGCTGCACAGCCGCCTTCAACCAGCCCATTGTATTCATCACGGTCGAACGCCGTGGTGCCGGCAAAGGTCGCCCGGTAGGCGCGGCAACGATTCTGCGGGTCGCTCCACTGTTCGGCCATAAAATCGGCCTTGATGCTGTCCAGGGTTACCCCTTCGTTCATCATACGGATGCCGCCATCAGCGGCCGAATCCAGAATGAGCGTTTTCGGACTGCCTTCACCGTTTTGCCAGGGCTGCCAGAGCGGCAGGTTGCCATCGCGGCCAGTGCCGGTTTCGCCGGTGTAGGCAAAGTTTGACCAGTAGGACATCATCGCCGCTGACAGCTGGTCCCGGCCGGGATTGGTTTCGGCATGATAGAGCGCATCGCCACTGATAAAACCCACGTCCCAGTCGCCAAAGATGAAGGCCATCTCGGTAGAGTGCGCCGCGCCGATGGCAACCGCCATGTCCAGGCCGCTGTCGCTGGTGCGCTGTTCATCCCAGTCAAAGCGGAAGGCATAGACCGGCTCATCCTGCGCAGGCGCCATACGGCGGGCCAGATTATCGACGCCACGCCACTTCCACTGCACCGAGGGATAATGAGCAAAGCGGATGTACTCTTGCGGATCATTGCGAATGACGTCGGTCATCGCTGCGTACAGATAGATGCGACGCTCGTCGCGGTTGGTGCCCAGAATGATCGGCACCTGGTTGTATTCACCGGAAGCCAGCTGCTCCAGCGGATCCTGTTCGACAAACACGGTGCCATCGGTGAATTTTTTTGGTGCCGGATAATTGCGTGCGGCCTCGGGGTTGTACAGCTTCAGAAACGCTGCGGCATCCTGGCTGTAAAGCAGATCGCTAATGGCTTCGTCGCTCATCGACGCCTGCAGCGCCTTGGCGCTGTCGCGGTCGTCTGCCAGCCCGTCGCGCACCAGAATCATGTTGATGATTTCCTGCGAGCTGTGCTCGTGGCCGGGCACATCGTCGTCGCGAAAGTTCACGCCCTGTGCCAGCGGTGTTGTACCAATGCCACCGCTCTGCACGATAGCCCGGTGAAACAGCCCTTCGGCCATCGGCGAGGTCACCAGGCTCATGACATTGCCGCCGCCAGCGGATTCACCAAAAATGGTGACGTTGTCGGCGTCACCGCCAAAGGCTGCAATATTGTCGCGCACCCACTGAAGGCCCGCGATGGTGTCTACCGTGCTCCAGTTGCCACTGGCCGCCGCCCCGCTGGCACCAGGTTCGAGAATGGCGGGGTGATAGAACCAGCCCAGGCTGCCCAGACGGTAGTTCACCGTCACCACAATGACATCCTGAGATTGGGCCAATACGCCGCCGTTGTAGTCACCGGCATAACCGCTGTTGTTGCCGCCGCCAAAAATCCAATACATCACCGGCAAGCTTTCACCTTCCGGGATATTGTCCGGTGCGTAGACACTCAGGTACAGGCAGTCTTCGCTGCCGACGATGCCATCCCCATCCGGATCGGCGATACCGGCCGACAGCGTGGACGCAAACTGCGGGCACGGCTGAATGGTGTCGGTAGCACTGAAGGTTCCGGCCCAGGGTTCGGGCGGCTGTGGCACCTTCCAGCGCAGCTCGCCCACGGGCGGTTGGGCAAAGGGAATGCCCTTCCACGCAAGGCTGCCATTGTCCTGCACCAGACCGGTAAGCTGACCCTGATCAATGTTGCGCAGGGTTGAGTCCGGCGCCTCTATCAGCGGTGAGGTGAACTCCACGTCCATTGCGGGTGGCTGAGGTAAATCGGGGCTGCAGGCGATCAGGCCCGTGCACAGCCAGAGGCTCACTAACTGTCGGGGTTTCATGCGCATCAGCTTTCTCCTGTTGGATTTGGCCGCAGGACGGTCTGTTTTACAGAGGCCTAAACTATGGCGTATGCACCGCGACTTTTCCACTCTGCCTGTGTCGCAAAGACGACTTTTGATCTATTTTCTGGCGCTGGCCGTTTGCTTTACCCGATTTGACAAACCGCGCACCTCGATTAACATCGAACAATGAATTTTCCTATTGTCCTGGCACTGACCGCACTTGCGATTGTTGGCTGCAAAGCCAGAGCAATAACAAGGTCGCAAAATGGTTGCGGGAGATGGATTGCGAGATCAATCGGGGACCATTGCGAGCACACTGGCAAGTCAAGGAGCGATAGAGAACCAGCCCATCATCGGCAACCTCAACCATCACAGGGAGACGTCTTGAGTATGACAAAAACACAACCATTTTCTGACCCACTGATCCTCTACGGCGTTCCGCATTCCCTGTACACCGGTGTGGTGCGCTGCTACCTGCGCACGCAGGGCATCGAGTATATTGAACGCCCTACCTCACACCCCGACTTCGCGCAGCATATTCTGCCGGCGATCGGTCGCAGCATTATCCCGGTGCTGGAGCTGCCGGACGGCACCATCATCCAGGACAGTGTCGACATTATCGATCACTTCGAGCGCGTCGGGGTTCCCTGGCCCGCGTATCCCGAAGGGCCCCTGCAACGGGTGCTGGCCATTATTGTGCAGTATTACGGCAGCCAGGCGATGCTGCGTCACGCCATGCACTACCGCTGGTCGTATCTGGACAGGCAGGAAGCCTTTCTCAAGGATGCCTTCGCGGCCGGTTCCGGGCCAGACCTGGCGGAAAAGATCATGTCGCGCATGCAGTCCTACCTGCCCCAGCTCGGCGTTACCGAGGCCAGCATTCCGCTGATCGAGCATTCATTTGAGTCGTTACTGGATGTGCTGGAGCAGCATCTGCGCTTGCACCCGTATCTGTTTGGCGGGCGGCCATCGGTGGCCGACTACGGCCTGATCGGCCCGATGTTCGCGCACCTGGGCCGCGACCCGGTGCCGGCTGACCTGATGAAACGCCGTTCCCCGCGCGTGTTCCGCTGGGTTGAGCGCATGACCGCGCCGGGCCTGGATGCACCCGAGTTCGTCAACTACGACACGCACTACTTCAGCGACGATCACATTCCGGAAACACTGACGCCCCTGTTCGCCCATATTGCAGCGGAAATATTTCCTGAGCTGACTGACAAGCTGGTGTTCATGGATGTGTACGTAGACCAGCACCGGCTCGCTGACGGAAAGCCGGTTTCCGACAAACCGCATCAGCGTTATATTGGCAAAGTGGACACGCTGTTCCATGACGTGCCGGTGAGCGCCGGTGTGCAGCCCTACCTGCTGTACATATTGCGACGCGCCGATGCGGTGTTGCAAACCCTGGATGAGTCGGAACGGTCACGTGTCATCGCTGGCCTGCAACGCCACGGGCTGGACCAGGCCCTGCCCGGCGAGCGCGGATATTCCGTCGGTCGGCGGGGTCATATTGAAGTGTGGGAGCGCTAAATACTCGAGAAGCCATTAGCGAAGAATAGCCACTAGCGAAAAATAGTCACTAGCGTCAAAAGGAGGTCACCATGACAAGCCTGAGACGAGAGAAGGAAATCATGATCGAGCAGCACCTGAAGCGTCGCGGTATCCGCGACCCGAAGGTGCTGAAAGCGATGTGGGAAATCCCCCGCGAAGAATTTGTCAGCCGCGAACTGGTGGCACTGGCCTACGATGACACGCCCCTGCCCATCGAAGAAAAACAGACCATTTCCCAACCCTATATTGTCGCCCTGATGATTGAGGAGCTGAGCATCAAGCCCGGGGATACCGTGCTTGATGTTGGCACCGGCTCGGGTTATGCCGCCGCCGTCATGAGCCGGATCGCCGACAAGGTATACAGCGTGGAGCGGCACGGCGTGCTGGCCGAGTCTGCCAAAAAACGCTTCGCGGCGCTGGGCCTGGACAATATCGAGGTGCTGCACGGCGACGGCACTCAGGGCTGGCCCGAGCATGGGCCTTTTGATGCCATCACCGTGGCTGCCGGCGGCGCCGAAGTCCCTGAACCGCTCAAGGAGCAGCTGGCCAAAGGTGGCCGGCTGATCATTCCCGTGGGCGCCGACACCCGCGACCAGCGGCTGATTCTGTTGACGCGCACCAACGGTGCCATCGACAGGAAGGATCTGGGCATGGTGCGGTTTGTGCCACTGGTGGCCGACCCGGCGCAACCCGGCAAGGCCCGGGACAGCGATTACCCCACCCGGGCCAAAGGCCCGATGCAGAAACCATCGCCAAAAAGCCGGGACGATATCGTCGGTATGATTCGCGACACGGCGGAACCGTTTGACGACGTTGACAGCGCGGACCTGAATCCCCTGCTGGATCGCATCGGTGATGCCCGTCTGGTGCTGCTGGGCGAATCCAGCCATGGCACCTCCGAGTTTTATCGCATGCGCGCACGCATCACGAAAGAGTTGGTCGAGAAGCGGGGTTTCAACATCGTTGCCGTAGAAGCCGACTGGCCTGATGCGGCGCAGGTACATCGGGTCATTCGCGGCAGCCAACAACAGCCGCCCGCTCAACCGGCATTTGATCGCTTCCCCAGATGGATGTGGCGCAACGAGGAAACCCGGGCGCCGGTGCGCTGGCTACGAGACCACAACCGTTCGTTGACGAACGAAGCGGACGCTGATCAGACGCAGGTCGGCTTTTACGGACTGGATCTTTACAGCCTGTTCAGCTCGCTGGCGTCCGTGATTGCTTACCTGCGCCAGGTTGACCCGGAGATGGCGGAGATGGCAATCCGCCGCTACGGCTGCCTGAGCCCCTATGAAAGCGACCCGTCTGCCTACGGTGCCGCCACGATCAGCGGACGCTTCAGTGGTTGTACCGACGATGTCGTGCATGTGCTGACCCAGTTGCTGGAAAACAGCATGGAACTGACCGCGCACGACGGCCAGCGCTTCCGCGATGCCATTCACAATGCGCGGCTGGTGGCCAATGCTGAAGCCTACTACCGCACCCTGTACATGGGCGAGCGCTCCTCCTGGAACGCGCGCGACAGCCACATGTTCGAAACCCTGCAGTCGTTACTGGATCATGATCCGGGCGGCAAGGCCGTGGTGTGGGCCCACAATTCTCACCTGGGTAATGCTGCTGCCACGGAAATGGGCGTGCGCGGTGAGCACAACCTGGGCCAGCTGGCCAAGCGCGAATACGGCGATCAGTGTTATGCCATCGGCATGTTCACCGACCACGGCACAGTCGCAGCCGCCGACAACTGGGACGGTGCGATGCGGGTAAAACAGGTACAGCCATCGCGGCACAACAGTTTCGAGCGGCTGATGCACGATAGCGGCGTGGCACGGTTCATGCTGCCGCTGCGCCGGCATGCGCCTGAGGATCTGAAAAAGGAGCTGGCGGATGTGCGCCTGGAGCGTGCAATCGGGGTGATCTATCGACCGCAGACCGAGTTGCAAAGCCACTATTTTCAGGCGTCACTGAGCAACCAGTTTGACGAAGCCGTGTGGTTTGACGAGTCTACAGCCATCACCCCGCTGGACCGCGATGCGGGCGGCGGCAAGGGAACACCGGATACGTTCCCGTTCGGGTTGTAGCTCGCGGGATCAGAGCAGCGAGCCGGCCAGAGCCCCCAGACGCTTCTGATCTTCGCCGCTGAGCGGCCTTAGAACTGCCTGGGCGACCTGCCCGAAGGTGGCATCGGCATCCGTAAAAATGGTTTCGCCGGCGGTTGTTAGCGTGACCAGACTGACCCTGGCATCTCGCGCAGCTTCTTCCTTGCTGATCAGTCCCACTTTCTCCATGGGATTAAGCAAGCGGGTCACGCCCGATGCACTGAGTCCGACCTGCTGGGCCAAGTCGATCCGGCGCATTTTGCGCTCCGGGGCGGCGTGTAATTGTCGAAGCACCAGATACTCGGTAAAGCTGATGCCATGGAATGACAGCGGACCGGCGATCTGCTTCTGGATTTTGGCGTGGAGCGCTGCGAGTTTGAGAATGAGCTCGCTTTGTGGTGAGGTCGTCATAAGAATACTCCTTGCGATATGTTTGATCGCGCAAGTATATTGCTATTTGCTTGAGCAGTCAACTACATGGCAAGTTAGTGGCCACATTGGCAAAATGAAATAAAAGCCCGGCAGCGGTATACTGCATTTTTGAGAGACCGCAACAGCCCGGTACGCTCAGTATGCTGTCCCCGCCTGCTTGTTATCGGCCGGGGCAAGGGAGTCCGTCTTGTCGGGACAATTATTGATTTCACTGCTAAGTCCCAGTATCGGCTTCCTGTTCGGTGCTGCCTTTTTCCTGTTGTGGCTTAACCAACGCGAACTGAATTACAGCCTGAGCGCCGCTATCGGTTTTCTGCTTTCCGCCACCGGATTTGTCATACAGGATATCCTGCCGGCCTGGCCGTACGATCTGCAGCGTATCTTTTCAAACCTGTGTTTCCTTGCCGGCGTGAGTACCCTGATGGCTGCACCGCTGCAGCGCCGTCATATTACGCCGTCAGTGCGCACACTGACGCTGCTCATCACGATGACGATGGCCATCCTGTCCTGGTATCTGATTATCCAGCCCAACCTCGTTGCCCGGATCGCACTTGTCAGTGTCAGTCTGACCATTCCGGTGATCATCACCGTTGCAAAGCTCGCAAGAATCGAAAACCATCGTTATTCCGATCGACTGGTTTTCGGCGTGCTGTGTTTTACGTTGGCGCTTTTTATCCTGCGGCCAGTACTGGCATTTCTGATTCCGGAAAGTTTTGGTAACTACACGGCGCTCGAGCAATCCTTTTACTGGGGAATGGTCCATTTCACCTATGTGCTGATGACGGTAACACTGGCCATTGCGCTGTTTGTGGCCATCGCCCTCGACCTGACCGACGAACTTCATCGTCAGGCCAACACCGATCTGTTGTCCGGCCTGCTGAACCGTCGCGGGTTTGAAACGGCAGCAAACGTGGCCTTGGAGCACTGTGCGCAAAACAGCCAACCCGCTGCCCTGATGATTGCGGACCTGGATCATTTCAAACGTATAAACGACACCCATGGCCATGCTGCTGGTGACGCGGTCATAGAGTCAATTGGCCGCCGTATCACAGAGGTGGCTGGGAACGCCGCAATTTCCGGGCGCCTTGGGGGCGAGGAATTTGCAGTTCTGCTGCCCGATCATGAAGAGGCGGCGGCGGTAAAAATTGCCGAGGCGATTCGATGTGGTTTTGCTGCTTATGGAGTCACCATCTCTCCAGCGCCGACGGTCAGTATCGGTCTTGCTGTCAGCGGGTCGCCGGCTGCATTGTCCGCTTTGCTGCGAGTCGCCGACCAGGCGTTGTACCAGGCTAAAGATGGTGGTCGCGATCAGGTTTGCTTATTGTCCGTGCAGGCCAGATGCGGCCCATAACCTAACTCATAACATCCCGTTGTATGGAAGACCCGTTAAGACCCGCGACACCGCTGTCCAGCATCCTCATTTGCAATAGTGCCCCGAAACGTTTGCGGTATTGCACGGGCGTGAGATTAACCTTGCGCCGAAACAGGCGACTGAAAAAGCCAGCGTCCTCATATCCCACTTCGTTTGCAATGGCTTCAACCGGCAGGCTGGTAGCCTCCAGCATTTGTTTCGCCTCTTCCAGCCTCATGGCATGGACGTACTCCAGCGGAATCATGCCGGTACTTTGCTGAAAGCGCCTTTTGAACGTACGCGCTGGCAGGCCTGACAATGCGGTCATCGCGCTGACCGGGTTAGGCTCCTGATAGTGTTCGGCGATCCATTGCTGACAGCGGGCGATCACCGAATCCTCCACCTGCCGATTGCAGGACAGTGTCGCAAAGGGCTGTTGACCGACATGGTGCCAGTCAATCAGGTTCATGCGGGCCACCTGCATAGCCGCAGTCACGTCCAGGGTGCGAGCGATGAGATAAAGAGTCAGGTCCATCCAGGAGGTGCCACCCCCGGCCATCACCAGGCGCTGCCCCTCCCCGCTAACCACCAGGGCCCGACGTGGTTGCACATTGATACCGGGGAAACGTTGTGTCATGCAATCGCACCAGGCCCAATGGGTGGTGGCATCGTGGCCCTCCAGCAGGCCACTTTCGGCAAGCAACATAGCGCCAGAGCAGACCGCGGCCAGTACAGCACCTTGCTGATAACGTCGACTAAACCATTCAATTTCCCGGCCAAAACGTCCCGCCAGTGGCGTATGCGGCGGCAATGCCACTTCCGGTACACAGACGATATCCAGGTGTGGGCAGTCGTCCAGGGTGGTGTGAGGCACGATGACCACATCGTTCATCACCCGCACCGGCCCCGCGTCGCACGCTACCAGCAGGCACTCCAGCAACTCCGGCCCAGGCTGACCGTTGATCACCAGTCCCCAGTCGCGGCCGGCAGAGCGAAACAGATCATACATACCCAGGATCACTGACGCTGAGGTTTCCGGATATATCAGAATGCCAATTCTGGTCTTTATTTGCTTGTCCATGGCCTATCCGTCCAGTTAGTGGCGCAAATGGCTTTAGTGGTTTTCGTCAAGGAGGGCTAAATTGCCCGACAGCGTTACACCTTGATAAACGCACTCAACACATTCGGGAGAATAAGTGATGTTCCATTTACTGAAAAAATTGCCACAGAACACCGTTCCATTAAAACCTGACATGCACCCGTTTGGAACATATCGAACGCGCGTACCAAAATTTTACGCCATGTCACTGTTGCTGTCATTACTGCCAATGGCTTCCATCACGGCCGCTGAAGACGTGCCACTGCTGGATGGCCTTGGTAACCACCATTACACGATCACCACCAGCAGTGACCAGGCGCAGGCGTATTTTGACCAGGGCCTGAGACTGTACTATGCATTCAACCACGCCGAAGCTATCCGGGCTTTTCGGGAAGCACAGCGCCTGGATCCGTCTTGCGCAATGTGCTTTTGGGGAGAAACGCTGGCCTTTGGACCCAATATCAATATGCCTATGGACGCCGCTTCCGGTATGGCCGCGTTTGCAGCGATACAACAAGCGCAGCAGGTGCTGGACGATGAATCAGCGAAAGAGCGCAGCCTGATAGACGCACAGGCTGTGCGCTATGTACCGGAGCCGCCAGCTAACCGCTCGCATCTGGACCAGGCATATGCCACGGCCATGGGCACACTGGCCACGCGCCACCCCGCTGACGACGAGATCCAGACACTGCATGCGGAATCGCTGATGGATTTGCGGCCATGGGATTACTGGACTGAAACCGGCGAGCCCCAGGAGGGCATTGAGGAAGCATTGCAGCGCCTGGAGACTGTCGTAGCCCGTTCACCGGAACATCCAGGGGCGTGTCACTTTTTCATTCACGCCGTTGAAAAACTTTATCCGCAACGCGCCGTGGAATGTGCCGACCGGCTCGCAGCGCTGATGCCGGCGGCCGGCCATATTGTGCACATGCCCGGGCACATCTATGTTCGGGTGGGCCGCTATGAGGACGCCATTGCCGCCAACGAACACGCAACCCATGCCGATGAGAGCTATATCCGGGATCATCGCCCTGGCGCAGGGATGTACACGGCGGGTTATTATCCACACAACTACGACTTCCTGGGGTTTGCCTCACTCATGATCGGACGAGGTCAGGATGCCGTCAAGGCGGCCGAGCAAGTCGCCAGCCTCGTACCTTACGAGATGATGGGCACGCCGGGAATGGACTTCCTGCAACACTGGCGCACGCGTCACCTGCAGATGCGGGTTCGAGCCGGTGACTGGGAGCGAATACTGGCCACGCCAGAGCCGGGCATTGAGTTGCCCCATGCTCAGGCCATGTGGCACTACGCCACCGGACGGGCACTGGCGGCCACCGGCGACACTGATGCTGCGGCCAGGGAACTGGACAAGCTGAAGGCAATAGCCAGTGGAACCGAGGTACAGCCCCTGAGGATGGAGTTCAACCGCTCTGCGGACATTCTGGCAGTGGCTCAGGAAGTACTGGCCGGCCGGATTGCGGAAAGCCGGGGGGATTTTGACCAGGCTGAAACCCATATGCGTGCAGCGGTACGTAACGAAGATGCCATGCTCTACGGTGAGCCGCCAGAGTGGTCGGTGCCCGTGCGACAGGAACTCGGCGAGGTTCTGTTGGCGGCAGGAGAACACGACGCTGCCGCGGAGACCTTCCGCCAGGATCTGGAACGATTCCCCGGCAACGGCTGGTCTTTGCATGGCCTGGCTCGGGCGGAGCAATCAATGGGTAACCGCAATAAAGCCATGGCGCTGCAGAAAGAGTTCGAGGAAGTCTGGAAGAAAGCAGATATCAAACTGGCTCAACCATAAGATACTGCTTCTGGCGGCCCCTTCAGTTCTTGAAGGGGCTCACTCAAAGTTGCCTTCCCCCCCATAATCACCTACCATTAGCGCCGCTTCAGGTGTTCTGCTTTCAGACAGCAGAATTAAACGGGAAGTTGGTGCGACCACCGTCAATGCCAACGCTGCCCCCGCAACGGTAAGCAAGTAAGCCAAATCGATATGCCACTGTCATTCAGCGCCTGCGCTATTTTTGATGGGAAGGCGATGCGGCTTGATAGCTGTCAGCACCACGACAGTTATAACTTGTAAGCCCGGAGACCGGCCTGATGCCAACGACACGCTGCGGAGGGCAGTGCTGCGGATGTTGTTCCCTGTGCACGGGTACCGGTTTCCCCTGGATTTCCGGCACTCTCATGGCCCGCTTCCGTTGCAGTTTCCTTCCCGGCGTTTAATAACACGCACTCGGGTGAGAGATTGCATAATGTTGAAAAAATCTTCTAAAACAATATATACCACAGCGCTCAGCTGTGCCGCTTTTCTGCTTTCCACACTGCCACTGGCTGCCGGCGTTGCCGCCCAGACAGGCACAGACATCGAAACCCAGGAAGTCATTGTCACTGCCAACCGGCTGGCGCAACCGCTGGGAGAAACCCTGGCCGCGTCCACCGTCTTTACGCTGGACGATATCGAAGCATCGCAGGCCGAGAGTCTGTTTGATCTGCTGGCCGGTGCGCCGGGCATCCAGATGGCCCGCACCGGTGGCCAGGGAACGCAGACCAGTCTGTTCATGCGCGGCACAAATTCTGACCACACATTGATTCTGATAGATGGCGTCAAGGCCAACACCGCCAGCGAGGGTTTCGCCCGGCTGGAGAATATCCCGGTGGCGCAGATCGAACGCATTGAAGTTGTGCGCGGCCCACAGTCCAGTCTTTATGGCGCCGATGCCATTGGTGGCGTGATACAGATTTTCACCAAACAGGCCGCGCGCAGTGATGCTGATGCCGGCTTCAGTGGCAACCTGAGCGCGGCTGCCGGCACCGAATCTACCTACAATGGCAGCGGCGGGTTCAACCTGCGCGGCGATAATACTGCCCTCGCCGTCAATGTCTCGCACCATCAGACTGATGGCATCCAGCCCATCCATACTCCCACGCCCAGCGCGCGCACCAGTGCCTACGACAATGACGCGGCCAGCCTGTCCATTGCCCATGAGTTCAGCAATGGCGCGGCGCTGCGTGGCAGCTACAATCTGACCGATTCGCAGCTGGAATACGACGGTGGTATCAACAATGGTGAAAGCCGCACTGCGCACGTGGGTGTGCGTTTGCCGGTGACAGACAGTTGGCAAAGCGATCTGCAGTTGTCCCGCTTCAGTGATGAGAGCGTTGACGACAGCACGTTCGCCTCACGCAGCCGCACCGAGCGCGATGCCATCAACTGGCAAAACCATGTGCAGCTGGGTGACAACAACGCCGTGGTGCTGGGTGCGGATTTCGAATCCGAAGATCTGCTGTACGAAATGAGCGGCGCCACACAGACCGACACCGCACGCGACAACAGCGCTGTGTTTGCCGTGCTGGATACGCAGTTTGCCTTGAGCAACAGATCGGTCGATACCACTCTGTCGCTGCGCTACGACGACAATGAACAGTTTGGTGGCGAAACCACGGGCAAGGTGGCCGTTGGCACCGACCTGGGTGACAGCATGCAGTTGTGGACCTCATACAGCACGGCGTACAAGGCGCCTTCGCTGGTAGAGCTTTATGTCGACTTCCCCGGCTTCTTCTTTTTCGGCAACCCGGACCTGCAGCCGGAGACCTCGCGCAATGTCGAGATCGGTCTGGACGGTAACCACGGCGGTGCGCGCTGGTCGGTGAATGCGTTTCGCAACGAGATCAAAAACCTGATCACCACCGATGCGTCCTTTACCAGCCTGACCAATGTCGATCGCGCCACCATCAATGGTGTCGAGCTGGCGATCCAGGGCAACTGGCTGGGCTGGGATACCAACGCCGCGCTGACGCTGCTGGATCACGAGAACAGTGACACCGGCGCAGAGTTATTGCGCCGACCCAATGAAATCCTCAGCGCCGGGATCTCGCGCCGGTTTCAGAAACTGGATGTGGGTGTGACCTGGCTTTTGCGTGGTGCCCAGAAGGATGTTGATCCGGTTACCTACGGTACCTCGACGGTGGCCGGCAACGCTGTGTTTGACCTGGCACTTGCCTATCAGCTGATTGACGACCTGAGCGTGCAGCTGAAGATTGGCAATCTTTTCGACAAGGACTATCAGGTCGTTGACGGCTACAACACCTATGGCCGCACGGCGCTGCTGACCACACGCTACCAGTTCTGATGAGCAAAACATGCCCACGACCATAATCAGAAATATGGGAAAGTCTCAGCTGCTGACCATCGTTGCACTGATAGTTTTGGTGGCAGCCATACGCCTGCTGCCGCATCCGATGAACGTGACACCGATCGGTGCGCTGGGGCTGTTTGCCGGCGCGCTGTTGCCTCATCGGATGGCCTGGCTGGTCCCGGTTGCGGCATTGCTGGTCAGTGACGCGATCAGTGGCTTTTACGCGCTGCCGGCCATGGCACTGGTCTACCTCGGATTCTATTGCAGCGCGGTAATCGGTCGTGTCTGGCTGGCGCAAAAGCGTTCGCCCGGCCGACTGGTAGGCGCAGTACTGGCCTCGGCGACGGTGTTTTTTGTCCTCTCCAACCTGAGTGCGTGGCTGATGTATTACCCGCGCACGCTGGATGGATTTGTGCAGTGTTATCTCAGCGCGATACCGTTCTTCGGCCGCTCGTTGTTGGGTGACGCGCTGTACACCATGCTGCTGTTTGGCACCTATGAGTTTGTGCGCCGCTACCAGCCACGCTGGCAAGCGGCCTGAGGCGGCGCCCATGCGAATCGTATCTCTGCTGCCCAGCGCCACCGAGATTGTCTGTGCGCTGGGCGCGCACCAGAGGGAGAACTCGCAGCTGGTAGGCATTTCGCACAGCTGCGACTACCCGCCGGAAATCTGCTCGCATCCGGTGCTCACCAGTACCCGGGTGCCGGTACACAAAAGCCAGCTCGACATTGACCAGTTTGTGCGTCAGGAACTGGCAGCCGGCCGTGGGCTTTATGCCTTGAACCTGGAACTGCTGGAGAAACTGAAAGCAGATGTCATTGTTACGCAAACCCTGTGTGATGTCTGCGCGGTATCGTCCGGCGATGTATATCAGGCCGTGGCCTCGCTGCCTGGTGAATGCAAGCTCGTCGAACTGGCACCTTCAAACCTGGAAGATGTGTACGGTGACATCATCCGGGTCGGAGATGCGGTGGGAGCACGTAGCGAAGCGCTGACCCTGGTCTCACAACTGCGCTCGCGGGCAGAAGCCATCGAGCAGCAAAACGTGCTGAACGGTGAAAAAGTGCTGTTCCTGGAATGGCTGGACCCGCCATTCAGTGGCGGCCACTGGATACCTGACCTGATCCACACTCTGGGCGGCGTCAGCTGCCTGGTGGAATCCGGCCAGCGCTCGGGCACTCTCAATTGGGAAGCAATTGCAGAGGCCGATCCCGACATTATTGTGGTTGGCTGCTGCGGATACTCAAAGGCCGAGTCTGACCAGGCGCTGGCGTTGCTCGCAGACCACTCGCAGTGGTTGTTATTGCGCGCGGTGAAAAGCGGCAACGTCATCGTCGGCGATGGCAACGCCCATTTCAGCCGGGCCGGACCCCGGCTGATTGATGGGCTCGAGCGCCTGGCAGCTGATCTGCTCGCGCTTCGATCAGCGCCGATTGACCCCGACAGCATTCTCCCGGCAAAACTCGTCCCGGGTTTTTAACGTGCCATCTGGGCGATAGAAGGTGTCCAGAGCGTTGTACCTGACGTAGATTTCTCTGGCTTCCCCACCGGTACAGATGACCCGATAGCTGTCGCCATCGTACATAGATGCATACGATGGCGCGGTGTAGTCATCGTCGGATGCTGCACAAGCGCTGAAGAGCACGAACACCAGCGCCGTAGCACTAAATTTCAGGCGATAATTCATTGACTTGGTCATAAATCCTCCTTTACAGAAACTGCTCCATCTCATTCACACTAACATTTTTTGCCGATAGTGTCGCGGACATGCACTCACTCGCCTGCCGGTATAAACGCCCACTGCATTAAAAGTCTCTCCATAACATCCGGACCGTCGGGACCCCAGGAATTGCTCACCATGGCCGCAACAACATTAATATCAGGGAACACCAGCAGCAGGGCGAGGGTGCCGGGATAACTTCCACCTGCCATCAGGAATCGGGGACTCGCCTGCTGACCAAACATGACCCAGCCATCACTGAACTCGCCTGGCTGACCGTTCGGCAGCGTGTGTGGCGCCAGCACTTCGTTGACAACATCGTCAGGCAACAACCCGGGGGTGAGCAACTGCCGGCCAAAACTGACCAGATCCTCGGCAGTTGAATACATATTGCCGCCACCCATGTTGTAGCTGTGATCGCGTGTCGGCAGGATCTGCAGTGTTGGCAGTACTTCCCGACTGTGGAGGTCAATAAAGGAATAGTGCCTGCTGCGGTGCGGCAGCGGAATACGTACATCGTTGAAACCGGTGTTCTGCAGGTCCATGGGCTCCAACAGCAATTCAGAAATCGTGGTTGTAAATGGCTGACCACTGGCCCGCTCAATGACGGCAGCCAACAAATTAAAGCCGTAACTTGAGTAGTAGCTTTCTGTCCCGGGGACGGCGACCAGTGGATCGTCCTTGAATACGTCCAGTGCAGCAATCACTGAATCGTAGTGCCTGGCATAAAACGCCTCGTCACGCTCGTCCTGATAGTGACGTATGCCCGCCATGGCACCGGCAAGCTGGCGTGATGTGACCACTCCTTCCGGTTTTGTCGGAAATTCGGGGACATAGCGCTGAACTGGCGCGTCCGGGTCGAGTTTACCTGCGGCTTCCAGCATGAGCAGCCCGAGCCCGGTGAACACTTTGTTGATCGACGCGACTTCGAAGCGGGTGTCTGCAGTGACTGCCACCTCATGTTCCAGATCGGCATAACCCAGACTCAGCGAATGCACCTGCTGGCCGTCAAAGATGGCTCCCTGCATGCCGACCATCTGCTGCTCAGCAAAAATGCCTTCCAGTACTGACAGCATTTGCGTCACCTGTGGCTGGCTCAATGCTGGCTGGGCCATCAAAGGTGACGGGAGCCAGCAACTGGCGAGCAACGTGACGGTTATTAGACTGTTCCTGTATTGGCGACTCATGGATTCCTCCGGTTGATGTGTATTGCGAGTACGGCAATACTCTTTGATGTTGGTATGGGCAGCAATGCATAATACGTGAACTGTCGTTTTTTCCATGTCAAATGCACCAGGTACTGGTTTGCAGATTTCCTCATATAAATTGCTGCAGCGCAGCTGGATGATTGCGCCGTATGTAATCGCCCTGCTGATGCTGGCGCTGCCATCGTTGCTGCAGCCGGCCAGTACCAATACTATTGGCCAGTTGATCTCAGTCGATATTGCTGACAGTCGCAGTGGCCCATGGCAACCTGCCGAGCTCAAATCTCTGGTGCTGCCCGACAATGCCGGATGGATACGTGCAGTGTTTACCCTGTCGATGGCCGACCTGGCGGATGAGTCACCGCCGCTCGGACTTTACCTGTCGGGGACATTCTCGGCGCGGGTATTGTGGAACGGGCAAGAGGTTGGCCAAAAGGGCGAACCTGCGGCTGTCCGTGAACAAGAAACGCCCGGCCCGGTGGATGCCGTTATTTACCTGCCAGCCAGCGCACTTCAGCCGGGCAACAATACAGCCATGGTGGAGATATCGAGTCACTACCGGCAGGATAGTCTGAACTCCATTTTGCACGGCAGTGATGCTCTGCCCGGTTTGCGCCTAGCCAGCTACTCCGCTGAGGTGCGCAGGCCCATCGGTTATTATGCCGTACCATTCCTGGTGTTCGCGCTGCTGGGCGTGGGGGCACTGGTGATATTGCGGGCGGACGTATATGAATGGGACCTGGCGTTATTGCTGGTCACCGCCCTGATGTCAGCGGCTGCTGCGGAGATTTTTCGGGCCTTTTACGCCTACCCCTATTCCTGGCACATGCTGCGCCTGGGGTTGCTGGCCAGTGCCGCGATGGTTTTTGCCTGTGCCTTGCCTTTGCACGCTGCCAAACGTGCCGGCGTTGTGCTGCCGACCATCGCATTGCCGGGGCTGGCTTTGGCAGGCATCGCTGCAACGCTTTGGATTGGTCCGCCTCAGGATATCGTGCATGCAGCGCTTTGGCTGACAGTGCCAGTTGCCATCATCTTTGCCACCCGTGCCGTCAGGCAGGGTGTCCATGGCAGCGCCCGATTACTGGGCGCTCTGTCCTTTCTGTTGCTGAGCCTGTTGTTGGATAAAGACCTGTTTTTTGACCAGTACCTTTATGTGGCTGTTATACCCTTAATCGCGGTTCTGTGCTTACCACAACAGCAACCGGCAACGCAGCCAGGCACCGAGCCCGAGCGCCTGATAGTCCACTCTGCGGGCCGGCAGCGGATAATCGTCATCAGTGAAATACTGGCAATTCAGGGCGCCGGCAACTACGCCGAGATCAAGCTGGCGGGGGGCGACATCGTGCTGGATGATCGGCCGTTAAAGGCTCTCCTGACGTTGTTGCCGGCGTCGTTTCTCAGGGTCCACCGGTCACACATCGTCAACCTGAATGAGGTAAGTGAACTTCGGTCACTCGGTGCGGGCAAGTATGAGTTGGTCCTGAACCGGGGGCAACGCTGCCCGTTGTCCAGGGCTCAGGTTCAGGTTGTCCGGGAGAAGCTTGTAACTTCCATGCACTCATGAAAAGTTGACTTTGAGGCATTTTTACCAAGACTTCTCCTGGAAGGACCGACCAGCGGGCGCTCTGGCTGTCGCCGCTGTTTATCGTTCCCGGCACCGTCTGGTGGAGACTTCTCCTGAGAGGGTCGGTATGAACGCCATGCGGGGAGCATCATGAAAAATCGCATCCGCGTGCTGCGCGCCGAAAAAGGCTGGAGTCAGGCCAAGTTGGCGGAACGGGTCTGATGCCTACTCCAGCTGGTACACATACAGCACCTGTTTGTCACCATTGCCAAACGTGACTCGATAGTCGTCCATGCCATTGCCAGAGAGATCACCCGCCATCACCAGGGCAATGTTCCCGGTGATGGCCTGTCCGCCACGGGCAACCGCGTAGTCCATGACGCCGCGCAAACTAATGCCGTCAACATTCACCTGGATAATGCCACGTGTGTCTATGCTGACCACGGTGACACCCGGCAGATTCAGTATCGCTGTCTTCAGCGCTAGCCAGTCTACCGGCGCCGGTACCAGGTCTTGCTGCATCAAAATGCCATCGCTGGTTACAAAAAGAGAAGACAGGTGCTCCACTGTGCCCAGCCCCGGCACTGGGTATGACAGCAGCCCGACTCCGTTGCCACGATGCGCCGGTATTGCCATGACGTCCGGGCGTGCGCTGAAGTACCCGCTCTCAGTCTGTAACGCCATCGCCTGACGACCGTTCTGCAGCGCATCACTGCCTGCGCCGCTAGACGCTACAAGCATCTGGCCCAGCGGGGTGAACGTAATCTGCAGGGACATGTGCGACAACAGGCTCTGCAAGCTGGCGCTATCTGCATGTCTGGCATACGCACGGATGCCCAGCCCGTCGGCGGTGATCAGCAGAATATCACCGTTATCGCCATAGTAGACACCTGGCGCCTGTCCGGTCTCCGCCTGCACAATCGCCACTGGCAGAGAGACTGCCATGTAGCCGTCACCGCTGAACGTAATCTGGCCGCTGGACAACTGTGTCACCGTTGCTCCACCTGAGTTAAACACATCTACGGACTGCACAGCGTCGATGAGTCCAGGTGACTCAAACGTAACCCCCTCGCCCAGTGTCAGACCCGGCTCGAGTAAAACATCCGACCCGATGACAACATTGGACAGTACCGCATTACCCGTGACGGTGCCGCCGCTGACCCGTGCGGGGGCCAAGACACTGCCTTTGATGTTACCAGTGATTCTGGCGCCAGTAATGGTTGCGCCGGCGCCCATGACGATTTCACCCGTGACTTCACCACTGCCGGTGACATCGCCGTTAATGTTGCCACCATTGATCACACCACCAGCACCAATCTGAACCGTTCCGTTCAAGGTCTGATTCACTACCTCGGTAGTGATATTACCGCCACCAGAAGGTGGCTGAGGTGGCGACGGTGCAGGCTGCACATTGACGGCAACTGTTACCGCTGCCTCCAGCCCTAAATAACGGAGCGTCACACCGATCTCGCGAACGCCCGGCACCGGATTGACGTCATTCACATACTGGTAGGTGAGCTGCTGTATTACTAACTGGACATGCTCAGGTGTGGCGCCTGCGTTGAACACCACGTCAAGTATTTCACCTGTTATCAGCGCACTGCCCAACTCACCGACTATCACATCATCGACCAGCACATCGCTGCCCGCCTCATCGCCCGACCGTGTGACCCGACCATCCACGGCAAATGACAGCAGATCGTCATCGGCGTCGGCGCCCGTCAACATGTTTACGCGCAAACGAGCGCCCTCCAGGGTTGGCGCACCTGGCACTGAAACGAGCGTCTGCGCATTTGCATCAAGTAACAGTGGCGCGCTCCCCACAAAAAAGGACGGGGTGGTTTCGCCCAGGTTCTGCACTATGGGCAAGCCAACCACACTCACCACCAACGTCAGTTCATGCGGGCTACCATCCGCGTCGGACTGAATACGCAATATGGCACTACGTTCACCCGGGGTGTTACCACCATGGTTTATCGTCATGCTGCACTGAGCACCCACTGCCAACGCGGACACCCCGCAGCCATCGACAACAACAAAGTCGGATGCATCGGTGCCAGTGATGACGGTTTCGGTCAGGTTCACCGGGACATTGCCGGTATTCTGAACGAGCAGTATTCTGGAAACAGGGTCGGCGTTGTACGCTCGGGTACCAAAGTCCATGGCTACGACGGAAAGACTCAGGGACTGCACGACCACGACATTGACACTCAGCGTGGCTGAAGCTTGCAGACCCAGATAGGAAACGCTCACACGCAGTTCACGGAGGCCGGCGCCAGGGTTGCTGAGATTGATATTCTGATAGGTAATGGCCTGCAATAGCAGCTGAACCCGAGCCGTGGTGGCATTGCCGTTAAATATGACACCAAGCTCTTCTCCGACTGACAGGGGATTGACCAGCGTGCCAATAATCACGCCGTCTATCAAAACGTTGCTGCCAGCGCTATTGGCCGACAGACTGACAACACCAGTAGTCAGGAATGACAGCAGATCGCCCCCTGGATCCACACCGCTGATCAGTTCTACACTTAATCTGGCCGTCGCCAGGGTCAGGGCACCTGGAAATGTCAGCGCAGCATCAGCATCAATCAGCAAGGGGCCCGAACCCGCCTGAAACTCCAGAACCTTTCCGTGCAGGCCGCCCAGCACTGGCGCTGCTACTACGCGCGCATTCAACGCCACCGCAAGCGGGCTGCCATCGGCATCCGACGCTATCGACAGCGTGGCCGTGGACACGCCCGCCGTCTCGCCCTGATGATTAAGCGTGATGCTGCAGCTTGCTGCGACCGGCAGTGTGCTATCGCTGCAGGCATCACTCGCAACCACAAACTCCCCGATGTGTGTGCCACTCAGTGAAATGTCCGCGATACTGACCGGCACGTTGCCATCGTTCTGTACAGTCAGTTCACGGGACGTGGGTTCCGCATTATACACTCGCACACCAAAGTCCAGATTACTGGTTGATGTGCCCAACGCTGCACTTTCCCGGCGCACGTCAAGCACAACGGTGTTAGCCTGGGAAGTATCAACGGTATAAAGGTAATCACCATCCGAGTTGCCTATCTGCAGCCCATTGTCCGTCAGCGCGCCGGTGTAGGTAAACAATGTGTACCTGCCATCGGCCAGACCAGTTGGATTGCCGATATCCAGAATACCATCCAGAGTCAGGTCTCCCTCTATCGCGATCAGATCGTTGGCACCGCCCGGCGCCACCAGGTCAAATTTTAGTTCCGCCATTGGCGACAGCGTCAGATTGCCAGTACGTAACGTACCGACACCAGCACCCGGCGCAATCTTCGCGGCGAAACCCACCTCAACATCGGCCAGCGTGCCGGTACCTGATAGCGTCGCACCCATGCCTACCGTCGTATTTCCGGCCACACGCCCGGTGACACGCAACTCACCACCCGACACACTGGTGCTGCCCGTGTAGGTGTTGGTGCCACTCAAGGTGAGCATGCCGGTACCGGTTTTTTCCAGTGAACCACCTTCCCCTTCCAGCACCCCACGCATGATCGTGGATTTGTTGTTGGTGCCTATGGTCAATTTTTTACTGCCGAGCTTGACCCGCGACGCGCTGTCACCCTCCAGTGAACCGATGCTGACGCCTGCGCTGCCGTCGATTCTGAGTTGATTGATGCCGCGCAGCCAGACTGTAGATGTACCGCCCGTGGCCGCACCCAGGAAGTCAAGCGTGCTAGGCATATCGTTACCAAATATGGAGGCCAGCACGATGGTTGCGTTGCCTGCGCTCGCATTGGCCTCAAATACGACTCGGGCGGTCTGTCCTGTCCCCAGCGGTAGCGGGTGAACATTGATGGTGGCATTTTCGGCTGACGAGTGTCCTTCAAAGCTGAGCATCGAGCCTCTGCTCAGTGGATCAATGCCGGCACCCAGATTAAACACAGCGTTCCCGGCAGTTGTCGTCTCGTGAAATGAGATCAGCGTACCGGCTACAGATTCCAGGTCATTGCCTACCCCCTTGTTGCCTAGCAACCAGAATGTGGCATCGCCTGCCGTTGAAGAACGGTAAAAATTAACCCTGCCACCCATGCCCAGGTCGGTGTTCGCGCCATTAAGTTCAAACACAGCGCTACCTGCCGATGCATCGTCGTAGAACCTTGACCAACCCCCAATCAGAACGCCATCAACGGCGCCAGCAAACACGAATTTTGTCTTACTGCCAGCCGTAGCGTTGCCCCGAAAATCCAAAAAAGCCTGTTTCTCGAGATAGAGCCATGGAGCAATTTCGAAGGTCTGGGTAACACCCGAGTTGTTGATGACACCCTGGTCACGAAAAGTCATCGGTACCGCAGTCGTCTGGCGGATGGTGAAGTTGCCGGCACCTGCATTAAAATTTATGCCGCTGATATTCGTCCCCTGGCCAATGGAGACACCGGTGTTTGTAGATGTGCCAAAACTGGCAATATCGGATGAACCAGCAGGAACACTGCCACCCGCCCAGTTGCCGGCAGTATGCCAGTTGCTGCTCGTGGTGCCCGTCCAGGTGTCGCTGCCGGCCCAGCCTTGCTGTGCGGTCGCCAGTAGCATCATGGCAATAGTCAAGGGAGTTGAAAGCGCGCGGGAAATGCCTCGAGCAACAGGTTTACTGGTTTTCATGGTCTACGCGGCAAAGTCGGTTGTGGCTGGACAACCTTCTTTGTCATCTCCTGATGAGTGGAAAAATTGAAGAAGTTTGACAGCCAGAGCTGCTGGCAACTATCCCATTCCCGCATATTTCGACGCCATTTTGTACCGGCGAGAGAATCCCAAACTGTCGGAGATTTGACAAAAAAAATTATTTTTGGAAACCTGAACCTGAGAACACCCAATTTTTCATTAACGAATGGAGTCCGACATGAAGAATATCAACTTGCTGGCGTCTGCCGGTGCCGTACTTTTTTCCGCATCAGCCGCCGCCCAGACACCCCAACCCTATCTGCAACCTGAAGACACCTGGATCAGCCTGAGCGGCACCGTCGAGTCGGTGCAGCAAAACGCGTTTATGCTCAATTACGGCAGTGGCACGGTGACTGTCGAGATGGACGACGTTGATCGCGACGCCGAATCCTATCAGCTGGGTTCTGGCGACCGCGTGGTCGTCAGCGGACTGATTAACGGGGATTTTTTTGAAATGACAAGCATTGATGCGAGCAGCGTGTATGTCGAGGGAGCCAGCGCGTTTTTCCACGCCAGCACGCAAGACGGCGACAATTCAACATTCTACGATCCCATCGTGTCTGTCACCGATCCCATTGTCGATGGCGAGGTCACGCTGCAGGGCACGGTCACCTCGGTGAATCCGGTCGAGGATGAATTTGTGCTTAATACCGACACACGCACGCTGACCGTAGAGGTAGACAATGTGGCTCAGAACCCACTGGATGACGAGGGCTACATCCAACTCGATCCCGGTGACACCGTGTCGGTAAGCGGACGAATGTCCGAGGGCTTTTTCGAAGACCGAGTGTTTGTTGCAGACTACGTCATCTCGGTTAATCAGTAACCGTTGCGCGGTGGTGGGCGCCTTACTGCCCCACCACCGCGAACGCAGCCCCTGTGGGGTCCATGCCGACAATGATAAAATCGCCGCCCGGCACTTCATGCGGGCCCATCATGACCTGGCCGCCGTTGGCCGTGATAACGTCCTGTGCCGCTTTGATGCTGGCCACACGGAAGTAGAACTGCCAGCAGGCCACTGGCTGCTCGTCGTGTTTGCGCATCATCGCGCCGATCATGCCACCGTGACGAATAAAGTCGTAGGTGCCCAGCGGCCCCATGTCCATTTCGCCGTCTTTGGTCCAGCCGAAGTGCTTGCTATAGAAGGCCCAGGCAGCCGCCTGATCGGTTGTATACAGCTCGTTCCAGGCGCAGTGCCCGACCCGGGGTTTATCGTCAGCAAATGCCAGACTGTGGCCACCGCTGGTGTCCTGCATGATGTAGAACATCACACCTTGCGGATCGTGAATCATCGCAAAACGGCCGACACCGGGAATGTCGGTTGGCGGGACATGCACGCCGCCGCCGTCAGCCTTGATAGCCGCCACGGTGGCATCGGTGTTGTCGACGCCGATGTAACCCATCCAGGCCGGCTGAGCGCCGTCTTTCAGCATCTCCGGTGAAATCTCCATTACCCCGGCAATCTCATGCTTGTCGCCGGTATCGGCATCCTGCGCCGCCGCCAGCCAATAGCTGAAGCCATCCATGCCGCTGTCAGCATAGGTCCAGCCCAGTAACTTGCCATAAAACTCTCTGGCCTTGGCTGAATCCGTGGTCAGCAGCTCGTACCAGACAAAATCGCCCTGTTTGTTGCTCATTGTTGTTCTCCTTGGTGTCAGTGGTGCTTCAACCGATCTACAGCTCTACAACCGGCATGAACCCGCCAAAAATCATACGCTTGCCATCAAATGGCATCGGGTTTGTTTCCGGGCTCAATCTTGGATCGATATTTTTGGGATCCATCATCTTTGCCATGGCTGCGTCGCGTGTTGCCTTGTCCGGCCATTCAATTAACGAAAACACGACTGCTTCGTCTTCGGTCGCTTTTACGGCTCCGTAGAAATCCGTGACCGTCCCTTTGGGCACATCATCCTGCCAGCATTCCAGCACCCGGATGGCGCCGTATTCCATAAAGATCGGGTCGGCCAGTTTGGCATGCTCAATGAACTTCTGTTTGTTGGTCTTGGGTACCGCGAGCACAAAGCCATCAATGTAAGACATACGTTTCACCTGTTGGTTGCGTTAAGTTTTTATTGGTCGGTCGGGTACATCGCGGATCGACAGGCAATAGTAAACTATTGCCTCGGGAGACGGCATTTGGGGAGGATTGGGTGAGCGCTAGCTGTGAGTGGGTTTTGCCACTGCGGTGCTGCCGTGACTGACCACTGCCCCGATAAGCATCAGCAGCGCGCTGAGGGCGAAGGTCAGTCGGAAGTCCTGCTGCCAGTCAATCAGCAGACCGGCCAGCGCGGGACCGATCAGCTGCCCCAGCGCAAAGAATACGGTGACAAAACTGACAGCCATGGCGGCATGCTGCGGTTTGACTGTGCTGGTGGCGGCAGCCAGCACTGACGTAAACAGCCCGGTCACCGATAGTCCTGTCAGCACAAAATGCACGGTAAATGCCAGGGTCACTGGCCACAATACCGGCAGCAGCGTGGCGAAAATGGCCACCGTCATACAAAAGGTCAGGGCGCGGCCATGACCCACCCTGTCGGCCAGCCAACCCCAGATGGGACCTGAAAAGATCGACACAAACCCCATGACCGCCACCAGGCGCCCGGCGAGCTGCGGCGCAACGCCGGCATCCAGGGCAAAGCTGTACATGAACAGCACCTGCACGATATAGGTCAGGCCAACTACGCCGTAGATCAGCGCCATACGCACCACATGAGGGTTGTGATACACAGTCTTCAGGCCCTGGCGCATGGACACCGGCTCTTCATGCTGCGGAGGTTCACGCAGAAACAATGCGACCAGCGCGATAACCAGCACCGCAATACCGGCGAATGTCGCCCATATCGCTCGCCACGAGGCCTCGGTGCCTGCCTCTGTGACAATCGGGACAAGCGTACCGGCGAGCAGAATGCCGATACCCACACCGCTGCCGGCAAACCCGATCACCATGCCCCGGCGCTCCGGATACCAGGCGCCAAGCAGCGAAATCAGCGGCGTGAAGGTAAACGCCGTTCCAAAGCCCATCAAGGTCATACACAACATCAGCAGCGGATAGGCTGAGAACTGACTCAGTCCGGCAAAACCGATGGCGCCTAACGACAACCCCAGCAGGATGGCCTTCTTGCCTCCGTGGCGGCCCGCGAACACACCGGCATACAGCAGCAACACCAGGTATCCCAGCGCGGTCACCGTGCCCAGATTGGCGGCCTGTGAGTAACTCAGGCCAAGCGTCTCGCGCATCACCGGCAGTACCAGCCCGTAAGCCAGACGGCCAAAAACCACGGCCACCAGCGTGCAGAGCATGCTGATGGGCACAAGCAGGAGTATGGGCGGGCGTTTGGCGGAGGCGAACATAAATCAGGGCGACTCGAAAAACCAGCGATTGTACCACGGATCAGGCTCCTGATCGTTCTGAACTTTCGTCGCCTCGCCCGGTCGAAATTTGTGAACGACACGGAACAAAACCGATCATGGAGGAGCAGCGACACATGCAACTTGTCAAGATCAAGACCCCAGGGCTGGCCCACCTGTCATACTTTCTGAGCAGCGGAGGCGAGGCCGCCATCATCGACCCACGCCGCGACATCGACGTTTATCTTGAACTTGCGCGCGCAGAAGGGGCCGTCATCAAGCATGTCTTCGAGACCCATCGTAACGAAGATTTGATTTCGGGCGCGCCACTTGTGCAACAGGTCACGGGGGCCGAGATCTGGCACGGGCCTGATCCGCAACAACCGGTCACCTATGCCAGGCAGACCAGCGAAGGACAAGCCTTCGATCTTGGGGAGGCACGGCTGACGGTACTTGAGACACCCGGCCACACCGACGACAGTTTGTCATTTGTCCTGTATGACAAGGACTTTGAGGACAGCCCAATTGGCGTCTTCACAGGTGATGCGCTTTTTATCGGTGACGTGGGACGCACAGACTTCTATCCGGATCGCAAGCGAGAGGTTGCCGGCCTGTTGTTTGACAGTTTGCAAAAACTGGTGGCGCTCGGCGATCAATGCCTGGTCTATCCCGCTCACGGTGCCGGTTCGGTTTGCGGCAGCGGTATGGCTGATCGTGAGTTCTCGTCGATCGGACATGAAAGAAGAAACAATCCTCGCCTGCAGATTGCGGACCGGGATATTTTCATCAATGCCAAAGTTGCCGAGCACCATTACAAACCGCCCTATTTCGAACACATGGAACGATGCAATACAGTTGGCACCCGGACTCCACCGCCGGCTCCGCTGCCTTGTGCACCACCGACAATGCTGGATCCGGGCGAGCGCATCTGTCTGGATGTGCGAGGCGTTTTTGACTTTGCCGGAGGACACCGCCGTGACTCGGTGTGCATACCTCACGACATGATCGCGGCCTTTGCTGGCTGGTTTCTGCCCATAGACGGATCGATCCTGCTTATTGCCCGCGACGCTGATCAGGCCCTGGCGGCCGCAACAACACTGCGACGCATCGGCTTTGATGGTATAGAGGGCTACGTCAGCTCTGTCATGCCGCTGGCGGTCAGTAACGGTCCGCTGGACACACTGGACTTCACGGATACCGAGACCATTGCGGCCAGACTTGATCGCTCACAAAACGGCTGGACGTTGCTGGATGTGCGGGCGAAAGAAGAATATGAGAGCGGTCACATCAAGGGTAGCCACCATCGTTATATCGGCGAGCTTTCTGATGCTGCGCAGGACCTGGATCCGGATCAGCCGGTCTCTGTGATGTGCAGTACCGGCGCTCGTGCCACCATCGCGGCGTCTATTCTCAGGCGCCAGGGCTTTAACAAGGTCGATGTTTACCTTGGCTCGATGAAAGCATGGACCTCTGCGGGAAACAAAGTTTCGGTCTAGAGCACGCCGCCGGCATTTGACAGGCCACTTTGTCTTTGGCAACCTGAATTTGAACAGACAGAAAAAGGAGCCAATTATGAATAGCGTCAAGCTACTGGCGTCCTTTGGCGCCGCAGTTTTCTCAGTATCAACCGCTGCTCAAACGCAGTCACCCTATCTGCAACCCGATGACACCTGGATCAGCCTCAGCGGTACTGTTGAAACGGTCCAGAGAGACCAGTTCCTGCTGGATTACGGCCGCGGCTCGGTGCTCGTGGAAATGGATGACGGCGACCGTGACGCGGACGCTTACGTCCTGACTTCGGGCGACAAAGTGGTGGTAAACGGGCTGATCGATGATGATTTTTTCGAGATGACCACGATCGAAGCCAGCAGCGTCTATGTAGAATCCATCAATAGCTATTTCCATGCGTCCCCGCTGGATGACGAATCGATGACATTCTACGATCCGGTGGTCACCGTGCATGGGCCCATTGTTGAGGGAGACACCACACTTCAGGGCACCATCACGGCAGTAGACAACGATGCACAGGAGTTCACGCTTAATACCGGCGTGAACATGTTGACCGTGAAGGTGGACGATCTGGACGACAACCCGCTGGACGATGAAGGTTACATGCAACTGGACGTCCAGGATGTGGTCACCGTACGCGGCTCCATCTCCACGCAGATGTTTGAAGGCCGCGTCTTTGAAGCTGACAGGATCGTGAGCGTCAATTCCTGAGGCTGCCCAATCCGCAAAATGCCAGGCGCATTGGCCGATGGCCCGGTGCACGCTTGCCGGGCCAGTTGGCTACACATGCGTGGTGTCCCTGGTGCTCGGCAATATCTTCCGCCCCCGTTTTCTGTTGCGCTGGATCAATAAAAGGGGAATTGCTTGCGCCTATAATTCCGTCGCAACAGAACGCGTTAATGTGTTACGGTCTGATTTCACGGTAAGCATGTCTCACTGGCACCGTGGTAGCAGTCTGATAGTGTGTAGACGTCGACCACAACCAGCGGAAGACATATGAGCTCAAACATTTCCGGTCTGACTCTGTTCAGATCTCTGTACCAGCCACATCAGGCATTTGCCGAGCTGGCCAGGTCAGAACCTTCGACACGCCGCGTATTCCTGAGCTATTCTCTTTGGTTGCTGCTTTTGCCACCATTGTTTTCGCTGATCGGCGCCGCCAATTTCGGCTGGCGCCTGGGCGCCGACCAACCCCTGTACATGGCCACTGGCGATCTGCTGACCATCAGCATCGGCTACTTCCTGGCGTTGCTGTTTGGGCTGTTCAGTACCGCCATCATCAGCCGCTGGATGGCCAAAACCTACGGTGCCAGTGCCTCGCTGGGCCGCCACATGGCCCTGATCACCATCGTGGGCCAGCCCCTGGCGGTGGCCAGCGCCGCCCACCTGTTCCCCAATGTGCTGGTCAATGTTCTTGTCCTTATTCCCACCACGATCTGGGGCATGTACCTGCTGTATGCCGGCATTCCCATTGCGCTGGAGACTCCTGTCTCTTATACACATCTGACGCTGCCGACGATCTACCCTGTGTAGATCTCG
>CAJXPR010000035.1 GCA_913058135.1 uncultured Gammaproteobacteria bacterium | reverse complement strand
TCTACACAGAGTAGATCGTCGGCAGCGTCAGATGTGTATAAGAGACAGGCACCGGACAGTGGATAACAGCCCAATGTACGGAAGCGCACTTTCTTCATCATCGGCGTTTCGCCGTCGTGCAGAGGCATGCGATCGTCATCGACCATGATCAGCGTGCCACCGCGCTCGACCACCGGGCGTACCTTGGCGAAATACAGCGGTACGATAGGGATATCCTCCAACAGAATGTATTGCCAGATATCGAGTTCCGTCCAGTTGGAAAGCGGGAACGCGCGAATTGACTCGCCGGGCTGTTTCAGGCCGTTGTACAGATGCCACAACTCGGGACGCTGGGCCTTGGGGTCCCAGCGATGCTGGGCACTGCGAAAACTCAGAATGCGTTCCTTGGCGCGACTTTTTTCTTCATCACGACGCGCGCCGCCGAACGCCACATCATAGCCGTAGTGATCCAGCGCCTGTTTCAGACCCTGGGTTTTCCACATATCCGTGTGCAGCGCCGACCCGTGATCAAACGGGTTCACGCCCTGCGCCAGCGCCTCGGGATTCTGCCAGACTTTCAACTCCATGCCCGCGTCGCGCGCTGTCCGCTCGCGCATGTCGTACATATCCCGGAATTTCCAGGTAGTATCCACATGCAGCAACGGAAACGGGGGTGGCGCCGGATAAAACGCCTTACGCGCCAGGTGCAACATGACAGCGCTGTCCTTGCCGACGGAATACATCATCACCGGGTTGTCGGCCTCGGCCACTACCTCATGCATGATATGAATGGATTCAGCTTCCAGGCGCTGCAAGTGAGTCAAGGGAGCCAGGTTAAAAAAGGGAGCCAAGTGAGTCTGATTCATCGGATTCGTTCCTGCACCGTGAGTGATATTGGGAAATACCATCGTTTGTCGCCCTCTCCGTGGACGTCATGGTGTTTCAAGGGTAAAATCTGCCTGATTCTGGAACAGAAGGCAACACTCTGGCAGTGAAGAATCCGTCCAAGCCCATCCGTATCCTGGTGCTCGACGCAGACCTGGTACCTGCCCTGACCGTTGTTCGCTCTCTGGTGAAGCAAGGTTATCTTGTTGATATCGCCAGCGCGGTCGAGGCTCCCATCGCCTCTTATTCCCGGCGGGTGGCTGACAAATGGCGATACCCGGACCCGTTGGCCGGCGAAGCGCCGTTCCTGACCTGGCTGGAGGCACAGCTGGCGGCAAGGCATTACGACCTGGTGATTCCCGTGACCGAGCGCACCCTGGTGCCGCTTTCAGCTCACCGACATCGCTTCGGCGAGACCCGGATTGCCATGCCTGACGCCCGGAGTCTGAATCAGGTGCTCGACAAGGCGCAAACCTGCCGGCTGGCCGAAAGCCTGAGCGTGACCGTTCCCCGTAGTGTCTGCCTGAGTGATATCGGGCAACTCGCCAGCCACGCGTCAGAGCTGACTTATCCGGTGGTGGTCAAACCCAGCCGCTCGGTCGCTGCTGCCGGGTCCGGTTACAGCACACGAAACGTCAGCTACGCCGCAACCGGGGCGGAACTGTATCGCCAGTGTGAATCGGGCCTCCGCCACTCGCCGATATTGCTGCAGAGTTATTGCCATGGCCTTGGCACGGGCATTGAGCTGATTGCACGGGACGGGGAAATTCTCTACCCGTTCCAGCACCTGCGTTTGCACGAAACACCCCTGACCGGTGGCGGCAGCAGTTTCCGTATCAGCACCGCAGTTGAACCGGTATTGCTGGCAGCCACCCGAAAACTGATACAGGCACTGAACTGGACCGGCGTAGCGATGGTGGAATTCAAATGGAATCCGCAAAGTGGCGACTACTGCCTGATGGAAATCAATGGCCGCTTTTGGGGATCGTTGCCGCTTGCTGCAGCCGCAGGCGCCGATTTCCCGGCCATGCTGGCGGAATTGTGCCTGACGGGTGCCATCAGCGAATACCCGGCCTATCGTCCGGGCGTCTATTGCAGAAACCTGGGCCGTGATCTGATGTGGCATGAAATGGTACTCCGCCATCGCGGAACACAGGACAATAACGCCCTGGTGCAACCACCGACTGTCAGCGCTGTAATGCGCGATCTCGGTCGCTGCTTTTCTCCGAAGCATCATTTCGATACCCAGAGCTTCAGCGATCCGTTACCTGGCCTGGTTGAAATTATTCGACTGGCGGGTCAATATAGGAACCGTGCGTCGGGTGTGATCAGCGAGAAGATCTTTGTCCGGCGTCAGCGTCACTTGTGGCGCAATGGCACGGTCGGGGAAAAAGTGCGGGCGGCAAACCAGGTGCTGTTTATCTGTTACGGCAATATAAATCGCAGCGCCGTCGCCGAAGTGATTTTGACAACTTTGCTGCCAAAGGGTTGCCAAACACGCGTCTTGTCGGCAGGATTCCACCATGACAATGATCGCCCGGCAGACCCGACAATGCAGACCGTCGCCAGTGAACACGGTTTTGATCTGTCGCGATTCCGCTCTGCCCGCATCACTGATGCATTACTGGCGCAAAGCGATGTCATCTTTGTCATGGAGAAGCGGCAATATGACCGGCTGATTGATGAGCACCCGGCAGCGGCAGACAGGACTTTTCTGTTGGGCCCGGGATCTCGCGAGGCCGGACAGGGGGACGCGGAGATTGCCGACCCCTATAATCACGAGGAAGAAGTCTACCGCGCCTGTTTTGCGCAGGTTCATCAGGCGGTAACGCAGTTAAAGGAAAAGATGTAGCCCTGGTTGAACCTGCCACACAAACCAGGCCCGGATAAACCAGGGAAAGGAGAAAGCACGGTATGGACGCCATGCATGCACCAGGAAACCGGCCCGTAACGGGTCGCCTGATACTCAAGCACCCAGTGATAAGCTCATGATCGACAGCCTGTATCTTTTGATGGTTGTCTGCTCTGTCTGCTACCTGTTCTATTGGTCGAGTAATCAGGATGAAGATTGATGCGTGATTTACTTCTGGTCGGTTTTTTATTTGTTGCCATCTATTATTCGTTCAAGCGGCCCTACCTCGGGCTGGCGGCCTGGATCTGGATTGCGCTGACAGCACCCGCCGAGTGGGCCTTTGGTTTTTCCCAGAGTTTCCGGCTCAACCTGACCATTGTGCTGGTAACGGCGCTATCCTATATGTTCGTTACCAAACATAAATCGTTCCCGATGACCGGCCTCACCTTCTGGGTGCTCATGTTCGGCTTCTGGACACTGGTCACCTCCGTGTTCAGCCTCAGCTCCAACCCCGCCCGGGTATGGGCCGACTGGCAGGAGTTCATCAAGATTCTGCTGCTGTTCCTGTTTGTCATCCTGATTCTGCGCAAGCCTCTGCAGATTGACACCTTCATCTGGGCCATCGTGCTGGCGGTGTCGGCTTATGCTGCCATGGAAGCGGTCAAATTCATTCTCTCCGGCGGTGGTCACCGCATCAGTGGCCGTGCAGGCGCGATCGCTGACCGTAATGATCTGGCGACAGCCATCAACATGAGCATACCTTTCATCCTGTATCTAACGCAGGTCACCCGGCACCGGTGGTTACGCTTGGGCCTGTGGGGCTTGCTGGCACTGAACATTATCGCCATTGTCGGTACGTTTTCCCGTGGCGGTTTTATTGGTCTTGCGGTACTGGCATTCGCATTCTGGCTTACGTCCCGACACAAAGTGGCATGGGCACTGGTCGCCGTCCTGATGCTGCCCGTCCTCTACCAGAATGCGCCGGAGGACTGGAGACAGCGGCAGGAATCCACCACCACTGCGGTGGAGGACAGCTCCTTTGTGGGTCGCCTGTGGGCCTGGAAAATATCCACGATGGTGGCTGCTGATAACCCGTTCACCGGCGGCGGCTTCCGAGCCACAGTAGAGCCCAATGTGTGGAATTATTACGCGCCCGATACGCCGGACTTCGGTCCCATCTATACCGTGCCGATTCCTGAAGGATTGAGCCCCAAGGCGGCCCATAATATCTATTTTCAGGTGCTGGGCGATCACGGCTTTGTGGGTCTGTTCATCTTTCTGATGACGCTGCTGCTGGCGCTGCTGAACAGCATCAAGAACGCACGGTTGGGAAAGCGCTGCGGGGTACTGTGGTATCGCCACCTGTCCAACGCCCTGGTTCTCTCGCTGGTCGGTTTCGGGTTTACCGGCATGGGGGTCAGCCTGGCGTACTTCGATTTGTTATACGCCATGTTCGGCCTGGTGGTTGTGATGGTGCAGATGCGACGGAGTCTTGTATCCGCTTCCGCGCCAGACGCGGCATCAAGAACGCCGGCAGTGTCGAAAAACTTTACAGTGATGCCGGGACACCACCCGGCCCAGATTCGTAAGTCGTTGTAAATACAGGGTCAGCGTTACTTGGCCAAAATATTGCATTGAAATACTGTTGCAGTGAACAGCCAATCAAGGATTGATGGAGGCTACGTTGTATCGCACTTATGTAACCGGATTGTGGATTGTGCCGAACAATGCCAAACGCTCTCCCGAACACTACTTTAGCTGCCTCCCGGCAACGTTCGCCCTGCTCAGGAGAAGCCACGTCATCTTTTACCATGATGATGTTACTGTTCTCGAAAAAGCGTTGGCGCTGGCGGCAGAGCATGAGGTCCTGCTGGAGCCCATCCGTGCCCCTTTGCAGAGCCTGGCGTGCTGGGGATGGGCCGAGCGCTTTGTTGATGCCTGCGCAGCCATGCGACTCGACGAGTTCAACCAGACAAAGAGCTATGCGGGAGAAAAAGGTGTCGTGCACTTCTGGCGGGACCTGCAACAGGGAGGTCGCGAAAGCTATATCAGTATGCTGGCCATCTGGCTTAGCAAGGTCCCTCTTGTTGCCGCTGTGGGACGCCGTCAAAACAAGGAGTCCCTCGCCTGGATTGACGCGTCCATTGCACGCGTGAACGGTGAACGCGAAAACTGGAACTTCCCTCGCATGGATGGTGAGCCGGGATGCATTTCACACTACGGCAATGACATGCGCTTTCTTGGCCGGCGCCTGCCGCTGAGCGCCGGCTACCTTGAGGGCGACAGTCAGGCCTGGCAGGCATTGGAGGCACTGTACTTTGACATGCTGCCCAAAGCGGCTCGCATGCCTTATGGTCACGATGAAGAGACCGTGCTTGCACAATGTGTAGCGGAGGCGCCGGAACTGTTCCATTGCATAGGACAACCGTTGCCGCCCTGGACACGTTCGCTCAGTCAGCTGCGGTCGAGAATTTTTTCCCAACTGGCGGTCTGAGCAAACATGGAACTTTCTGCCACCCCGTACTTTTCGGTGATCATTCCGACCCGCAACCGGCCCGCGCTGTTTCGTGAAGCTCTCAATTCAGTACTGGCGCAATCCTTCCGGGAGCTGGAAATCATCGTGATCAACGACGGCTCTGCGGACGAGTTACTCGCTGATTATCACACACTCGAGAGAAACTGCGACGCTCGCGTCAAGTGGCACTATCTACCACAGCTGCCGAACGGCCACGGGCAGAGCTACGCGATGAATTCGGGAGCCTCCCTCGCTGTCGGGAACTACCTCTGCTTCCTTGACGACGATGATACCTGGTGTGATCCCGAACACTTGCAGCGCGCCCACACCGCGCTGCTAACGGCGGACTCTGCGGTCGATGCGCTTTACTGCAATCAGAAGGCCTACAACAGTCAGGGCGAACTGAACCCCGACAAGCTATGGATCGCCGATCTCGAAACGAGGCTGGGTTCGCAAAAACAGATTACTGAATACGCCTACCGCGTCACTTCGGAGTTTCTGTTGTCCAGCCGCGGATTTGCTCATCTGAATTGCAGCATTATCCGCAGGGCACTGTATCTGGACATGGGCGGCATGGACGAGGACATTCGCTATGAGTGTGACCGCGACATCTACCTGCGCACGCTTGATGCTGCCCGGTGCATACTGTACTCCCCGGTATACAGCGCCCGACACAATATTCCCGATCCGGCGAAAAAAGACAATATGTCCACGCTGGCCGGCGACCTGGAAAAGCGCCTCTATCAGGTCAGCGTCCTGAAAAAGGCCGTTCTGCGCGCCCGACGGGAAAGCGTGCGTTGTTATGCCACGCGTGCGCTGTCCGACATTTACAAACACCTGACGGGCATTCAGCTCGGCAACGGTCGCATTGCCACTGCCAGTGAGCATGCAAATCAGGCACTGGCACTACGCTACACCTTGAAATGGCATGGCTACTGCCTGTACCTCGCCTTGCGGCGGAGGTTTTCCTTCTGATATGCGTGCGGCCACCCACATACAGACTCTGCGCAGACACCCCTCGATCCTGCTGCGCAATTACCGACCGGTCCTGTTGTTGAGTCACATGCGCGCAAATACCAGCCTGCTGGGCCATATTCTGGGCAGTAATCCGGAGGTCGAAGGTTACTATGAAATGCATATCGGATACCACAGCCGGAAGAGCCTGCTTCGTCAGCGATTGCTGCATTTTGCCGAACATCGTCCGAAGAAAGGTGCGCGCTATCTGTTTGACAAAGTACTGCATGACCATGCGGTCGATCTGGAGCTGTTTCGCAAAGGCAAAGTGATGTTTGCGTTGCGCTCTCCCGAGCGCACCATTCCCAGCATCATCAGCCTGTATCGCAAGGTCGATCCGCAGCACGAGTTTGCCACCGAAGCAGGCGCAGTAGACTATTATGTCAGCCGCCTTGCCTGCATCAATCAATTGGCGCACAACAGCCCGGTAGACTTCCTGTACCTGGACGCCGAAGCCCTGCGCTTTGCAACGATCACCACACTTGATACCCTGACAGCGTTCCTGCACCTGAAACAGCCGTTGAGTGAGCGCTATCGGACAATGCCGCTCACGGGCAGGAAACGGACTGGTGATTCATCGGAAGCCATCGGCCTTGGCAAGGTCACACAACTGCAACGGAGCTACGATGACATAGTAGTGCCGGAGTGGCTGCAGGCGCGGGCAAGACGCGCCTACCGGGAGACACGGGACGGCCTGATCAACTCCCCTGCATGCAGTGTGTGCATTCTGATGGATCAGAGCGGGAAGGATTGAAGAAGGATTGGAAAAGGATTTCAATAAGACAGGGAGTCGTTATGCAAAGGATTCTTGTTACCGGAGGGTCGGGTTATATAGGATCACATATCTGCGTTGAATTATTGACCAGCGGCTTTCAGGCCGTGGTTGTGGATAACCTGAGCAACAGCAACAGGGAAGCCATCCGCCGGGTCGAGACTATCGCAGAACAATCGGTGGATTTTATTCAGGGTGATATTCTGGATGAATCGCTGCTGCGCCGGGTTCTGGAGGATTACAACATCGACGCTGTAGTCCACCTTGCCGGTCTGAAAGCCGTTGGCGAGTCAGTGAGTCATCCGCTGCGGTATTACGACAACAACGTGGCTGGCAGCCGCAGTCTGTTGCAGGCGATGGATGCTGTGGGTTTGAAAAAGATTGTGTTCAGTTCTTCCGCCACTGTTTATGGTAACCCCTCGATAAATCCTGTGGCTGAGTCGGCTGCGCTGAATCCGACGAACCCATACGGTCGCAGTAAACTTTTTGTTGAGGAAATGCTGGCAGATCTGGCCTCCAGTGACGACGACTGGCATGTGGCAGTATTGCGTTACTTTAATCCGGTGGGCGCCCACCACAGCGGATTGATAGGCGAGGACCCGCTGGACACGCCCAATAATCTTATGCCCTACGTGTCAAAGGTGGCAGCTGGCAAGCTGGAGAGGCTGTCAGTATTTGGTGATGACTATTCCACACGTGACGGTACCGGTGTGCGCGACTATATTCACGTGGTGGATCTGGCGAAAGGCCACCTCGCAGCGTTGAACTCGCTGTCAACCGGAACAGGCGTAGACGTATATAATCTGGGGACGGGCACAGGTTACTCCGTTCTTGAGGTGATCAGGGAATTTGTTGAGGCTGCTGGCCATGACATTCCCTATGGTGTGGTCGCTCGTCGCCCGGGCGATATTGCCGAGTGCTACGCCGACCCGGGCAAGGCGGAACGTGAACTGGGCTGGCGTGCCCAGCTGGGACTGGCAGCCATGTGTGAGGACGCCTGGCGTTGGCAGCGCAATAACCCGGAAGGATTTCAGTAGGGTTTGCGTAGTGCCCGGCTGCCGGCCAGTGGAACAGATCAAGGAGGAGCGCAGTGCCATCGACGACGGAAAAAGCCAGTGACAACCATGCAGTGCCTGCGGCTGTCCTGTTGCTCGGCTTGCCCCGATCCGGCACGACATGGCTGGCCAAAATCTTCGATAGCCACCCTGATACGCTGTATCGCCATGAGCCGGACGGTTACGGGCGACTTGACCATCTGCCCTGGGCACCGGCGCCCGAGAGCTGGCCACAGCATGCGGACGCTGTGCGCAATTTCGGAGAACACCTGGCGGGCCTCCGGCACGCGAAGATCGCAGGCACCTTGCCGCAGTTTCGCAAGAACTACCTCAACTTCATTCAGCGTGCCTGGAATCGGACAGCGATCGGCGCCGTCAAGATCGCCGGCCGTGCGGGCTTAAAACTGCCCGTGCCTCTGTGGTTGCCGAATGCCGCTGTAAACCGGGCCCTGCTGGTTACCAAATCCATCGAGTCGCTGGCCCGGGCCGGATTGCTGGCAAGCGCCCAGCCGAAGGCCAAGCATGTCATCATTCTGCGTCATCCATGCGGTTACACCAACTCGGTGCTGCGCGGTCAGACCGGACATCAGTTCGAAGGCAACGGGCTGGTTGGCGATATGGGACTCCTGAAACTGCTCACCGAGGCCGGCTGCGCGTCTGATTACGACCAGAGCTTTTACGACTTGCGCGAATTGCCGCCCCTGGAACGCCTGATCTGGCAGTGGCTGCTCATTTGCGACAAGGCGCTACGGGACTGTGAGGGGTTGGCCAACGTCCGCGTTGTCACCTACGAACAGATCTGTGCTGATCCCCAGGAAGAGATCCGGAAACTGTTCGAGTGGGTCGGTCTCAGCCTGGATCAACAAACCCGGGAATTCATCGGTGCCAGTACGTCCACTCATCGCGAGCGGTACTACAGCGTGTACAAGAAGCCGGCAATCGCTGCCAATGCGTGGCGTGAGCAGTTGCCCGACGCCATCCAGCAGCGCGTTATCCGCATCGCCTGCCAGTCGCTTGCCTGGAGCCGGTACTATTCGTTAACAGCGAGGAGCCTGTGAGCGCCCTGGAACTTACCCGGACACTGCTCGGGAAATGCCTGCAACTGGACAATGCCAGGTTGTTGACGAGAGAGACACGCTTGCTGGGACATATCCCGGAACTCAACTCATTGACGGTGGCGACCCTGGTGATGGAAATCGAGGAAACGGTGGATTGTGAAATCGAGGATGAAGAAATGACTGCCGACATTTTCGATACTGTCGGCTCTCTGGCGGATTTTGTTGACAAAAAAATGGCCTCTACATGACATGCCCGAACATGCTAAATGAATTTTCAGCCGACCAGGGCATCCACACCGTGGCCGGTTTTGTGGGCGAAGACTGGCCGGCATTTTTTCTGCAGTTCCGGCCAGAATTTGCACCCCGGGCACATGTGCTGTATCTGCCCCCGTTCGGCGAAGAAATGAACCGCTGCCGCGCCCTGGTCGCAACGCAGGCCAGGCGGTTTGCGCGGGACGGCCTGACCTGCACCATACTCGATTTTTACGGCACCGGCGACAGCAGCGGGGAGCTGTGTGAAGCCACCTTGCCGATCTGGCGGCAGAATATTCAGGATATGCTGGAACGTTTATTGGCACGCCATGCATGTCCGGTTTACCTGTGGGGGTGCCGTCTGGGCGCATTGCTGGGCCTGGATTTTCTCGCGTTCCAACCAGACTCGACCATGAAGCTTCTGCTGTGGCAGCCGGTTGTTTCCGGCAAAGCATATGTCACCCAGCTGCTGCGGCAGCGGTCCGCTGCACTGATGCAGACGGGCAAAAAACCAGAGAGCACGGCAGAGATGAAGAACCGACTTGCCGCGGGCGAGACACTTGAGGTCGCTGGTTACAGAATCGGCGGTGAATTGATCCGCGCAATCAGCGGACTGGACATTGCACAGGTGGTGCAGGACAGGCTGCCTGACAACAAGCCAGAGATTTTCTGGTTTGAACACCTGCCCGATGAGGAATCGGGCCCCGGGGCCAGAGCACGGCGTGCTATCGAAGAACTGCGGCACGGGGGTGCTCAGGTTACCGTCATACCCTTCAACGGGGAACCTCTCTGGCAATTGCACAAACGGGCCAGCTGTGATGACCTGCTGCAAAAGACGGGGGAACTGAGATGGTGATCCACGCCGGTGGTCCACAGGAGGAACTCGCCTTTGCATTTGATTGTCAGGGAGACGAGCTGATTGGCATCCTTCACAAGGGCGATGAGAGTTGCAGACTTGGCGTACTTACCATCGTCGCGGGCGGACCTCAGTATCGAGCAGGTGTGGGTCGGGGGCTGGTCCACATCGGACGCAGCCTCGCGTCCAGGGGAATACCGGTAATGCGATTCGATCACCGGGGGGTCGGAGACAGTGAGGGAGATGTCAAAAGATTCAGCGCCATGGTCGAGGACATCGAGGCTGCCATTGCACAGTTCATGACGCGGGCGCCGCATATTCGCGGCGTAATTCTGTGGGGTGGATGCGAAGCAGCAACCTCAGCCTTGATAAATGCACCCAGGTTGCCCGCAGTAATGGGCGTTGTTGCCGGCAATCCCTTTGTCAGCACACCGACAGCTGCTGCAAAGGTTGCGAGAAAACATTACCTGTCGAGGCTGGTACAGCTTGCGTTCTGGAAAAAACTTCTGTCAGGCGGTTACTCTGCCGGTGAATATGCGACTGCCGCACTGCGCAGGCTGCGGAGCAAGGGCCCAAGCGCCAATAGCGGGGCATCTGGCGCCAAAGCTGATGATGGAAATAATGGTAATCACGATTTTCTGGATGATCTGTTACTGGCGCTGCAAAACTTTAACGGCCAGATCCTGTTTCTGAGAGGCGACAGGTTTCTGCGCAGCGACGAGTTCGACCTGCTGGTTAATTCGAGCGCCGAGTGGCGTTCAGCGTATCGTAAAAGTGGGTACCAACAAGTCGATATCAAGGATGGCGATCAGGTGTTTTCCACCATAGCTTCGCGTGAGCGCATGATTGATGTTGCCAGTGACTGGATTTTTTCCGCTTTCCCTGTGTGGGATCCGAGCCGGGATACAGTGTCATGACCCGCGTCCTCGAAGTGCACCATTTTTGTTACCCTGCTATTGCTGGCGGTGTCGACCGGGTCGTTAAAGAGCTGGTCGATACCCTGGGTGCACAGGATTGTATTCTGTTTGAGGTCGGCAACTGGGAAGACCGGCGGCTTGAACAGCGCATTGAGTCCGGTATTCGGGTGTATCGACGTCGCCTGCGCATGCCGGGAAGCGGCCGGGACCTTGTCCGGCGCATGGTTTGTTGCGTGGAAGTGTTCACTACCTTCCTGCAGCTTATCGGCATGGTCCGACGCCATGGCATCAGACTTGTTCACCTGCACACCCTGCAGGATTACCATTGGTACTTCCAGGTTCTGAAGCGTCTGACCGGTGTCGATATTGTGGTAACCCTGCACGGCAGCGAAACGCTCGCCTACCCGGACCGGCCTCGTTCACAAAAACAGCTGTGGGCAAAGGTGCTCGGCTCAGCGTCAGCGATCACAGCGGTTTCCCGTGAGCTGTCGAGGAATGCACACAAACTGCTTCCGATAGAAGCACCTCCGGAAGTTATCTGCAACGGCATCAGCGACCCCCGGCCGCAGGCAGTGGTGGATGGAATGCCCCCGACTCCTGTGTCCGGACCGGCGTCCGGGTATGCCGTTTGTGTGGGCGCACTGAGGCCCTGCAAAGGACACGACATTGCCATTACCGCCTGGTCGCTACTGGCCGCTGACGGCGTGCCGCTGGACCTCGTCATTGCTGGCGAAGGCGAATGGCGTGACTGGCTGACCACCGAAGCGCAGCGCCTGGGCTGTGCTGACCGTGTTCACCTGTCCGGTGCTATGGATCATAGCGATGTGCTGCGGCTCGTCAGCAATGCCACTCTGTTTCTTATGCCATCGCGCAACGAAGGTTTGCCGATGGCACTGCTGGAAGCCGCGGCACTGGAAAAACCCATCGTCGCTTCGGATATCCCGGCCTTCAGTGAAGTAATTACCCACGGCGTGAACGGTCTGCTGTTTGCGCCGGAAGACGCAACGGCGCTCGCCCGACAGGTTTCACGAATACTGGCTGATGAGTCGGGCGCAGAGCGCTTGGCATGCGCTGCACGAGAACGATATCTGTCAGCCTACTCAAGCAAAACCATGGTGGAGCGCTATGTCCAGCTATTCACCTCAATTATGCCCCCATGTATTCCTGAACCCGATGTATTCCTGAAAAAGTACAGGCACCCAAATGACCGGTAAACCATGAACTCGAATGACGTCCAGTCACAACAACAGCAGCCTACCATTTTGATGGTGGCGCTGGAATTTCCCCCCTGCCACAGTGCGGGGGTGCAGCGCACGCTCCACTTTGCCCAGCATCTGCACAGATCCGGCTGGCGGGTGATCGTCCTGACCGTTCAGCCCCGTGTATACTCCGCCCTGGACGAACAGGTTGAGGTCGACCCGGGCGTTCACGTTTATCGGACCTTCGCCCTGGACTCGGCCAGGGACCTTGCCATCAAGGGCAAATATTTTGGTTGGAGCAAAGTGCCCGATCGCTGGTGGAGCTGGGCGCTGACAGCTGTGGGCAAGGGCAGAAAGCTGATCCGGCAATATCAACCGGACGTTCTATGGTCCACCTACCCTGCCATCACGGCACACTTTATCGCCTGGCGCCTGCACCGTCACTCCGGATTGCCCTGGGTGGCGGACTACCGGGATCCCATGCAGAGTCATTATGATGACAACGCGCGACAGTACAGCGGCGTGGCCAGATGGATTGAGAAGCAGACTGTTAACTGCGCCGAAAAGCTGGTGTTCACTACGGCAGAGGCAAGCCTGCTGTATCAGACCTTATATCCTCAACAACCGGCTACCCGATTCGCCACCATTCAGAATGGTTACGACGAGGCAAGCTTCAACGACCTGCCCAACGTCACACCGTTACCGCAGGATAAACTGGTGTTACTGCACAGCGGCTCGGTGTACGCCAACGGCCGTGATCCAAGCCTGCTGTTTGACGCTCTGGGCCGTCTGAAGCAACAAGGTATTGTTAACGCGGAAAATTTCCTGCTGGTTTTCAGGGGCCAGAAAAATGATAGACTCTACAGGACAAAACTTGAGCAACTGGATATAACCGAGCTGGTGAGCTTCCGGGCCGGAATTCCCTATCTGGAATCACTGGCGGAAATGCAGACAGCCGGCGCGTTGCTGATCATACAGGGGCCGCTTTTCAGCAACCAGATCCCTGGCAAGGTTTTTGACTGTCTTCGGGTCGGCAAACCCATACTGGCGTTAACGCCAGCGCAAGGCTCCACTGCAAACCTGTTGGCGTCGGTAGCTGGATGCCATATCGCTGCAGACACAGGTGAGATGGAGACGTGTATCAAAGCACTAATGGGCCATTCAGATCCAGCCAGTCTGGAAGAACCATTGTCTGCCCCTGCTCTGGAGACTCATAGTCGCCGTGCCAAGGGGGAGCAGCTGAACACCTTATTAAAATCGGTTACAGGGAAAGAAGTCAGTAACCGGGTTTAGCTTTCTGAACAATATGAGGAATTGTTCTATCCAGACCCTCGGGTCCGGACAAGCTAAAAGACCATGGAGGCCGTGATTATGCAAGATGCTGTTAAGTACCTGTCCCTGTCGCTGGCGCTGTTCTGGACCGGCCTGATAGCGGGTCCGGTGCATACCCAGCCAGCACAGGTGCCAGAATCGTTTAGCTGGGACGACGCGCAGGCGCGCCGGACCGGCAATCCGCTGCCCGGGTCGTCGGAGCGTGTGTCCAGTCCGCCTCCCACCCCCTTTGTAGCGCCGACCGCCGATACCCGACAGCCTTCCGATTCGCGCGGAAACCAAGACCAGCGAGTTGAAGACCAGAGAGCTGAACAAAAAGGAGCTGAACAACAGAGGGCCAGGGAACAGAGGTCTAGAGAACAGTGGGCTGAACAGACCGGTGGTCTGACCCGCTTCGAAGTCAAGGAAAACGCCGCCACAGGTGTGGCCGGCTTCCCCACTTCGGCGGTATTTCCACTGCCCGAAGGTGAGTATCAAAACATTGACGGTTTTGTTATCAGGGACCAGCATGGTCAGGTGATCCCGGCTCAGTTCGAAGTGCTGAACCGCTGGTGGGGCAAGGATAATTCGCTGCGTCATATCGTGGCGCATTTCAACGTGGATATCGCTGCTCACCAGGGCGGTAACCCGAGCTCGGGCATTGCCCGATTCAGCCTGCACCACGACCCCTCGGCGGTGCGCGCTGACAGTGGCGTCGAGGTGATCGACTCAGCGCAGGCGATCCAGGTGCACGGCCCCGAGCTGACTATGACGGTCAACCGGGCTCCGTTCAGCATCCAGACACCGACCGGCAGGCTGCTGTCACGTTTTTACAATGAACAGGGCCAGCTGGTGGACTCCTTTGCCCGGAACGATATCACCGTAGAGGTGGAAGAGTCAGGCCCGATGCGTGCGGTGATCCGCGCCAGCTCCCCGGCCATCATTCACCCCGATGGCACGGTGCGCCACGGCTGGGCGCTGCGGCTGTATACCTACGCCGACAGCAGCCTGCTGAAAGTGGACTTCCAGTTGCAGAACTCGCCCAAAAACCACCCGCTGGGCGCGCCGCTGTACTTCAAAGGCCATGAGCTGGTGCTTGAGGATGCCGGTGCTGCGACAGCGCAACATGTCAAGGCGGCCGAGCGCCTGCCTGGCCCGATCGAGACGCTGCCGCTGGGCGTGGTCAGCTCGGCCAATACCACTGCGGTGCTGCGCGACTTCTGGCAGCGCTTTCCCAGCGGCATACAGGCCGATGGCAATGGCATCGTCGCCGAGCTGTGGCCACGCTGGTCACGCCAGCTGATGGACGCCGAGTTCTCCTCCGTCGATCTGTACTGGCTCGATGACATGGAACATACCTACCGCGAGGTGCTGTTTGATTTTGCCAGCGGCAATGGCAACCAGCACAACAACCCGCAGCAGGCCCAGGCGCTGGCCCGCACCTTCCAGTATCCGCCGGTGGCAGTATTGCCGCAGCAGTACTACGCCGACACGGCGGTGACCCTGGATCTGGGCGGGGTGATGCCGGTCACCGGCCATCAGGGTGACCAGCGCATACCCACTTACAATCAGCGCGACTATAGCGTTAATCAGCACGGCCGTTACAGCTTCGGGCAGGACAATTTTGGTCTGGATCTGTACCGCAAAACGGCCACCGGCAATGCCGGCGGCTGGGCCTATTCCAACGCGCAGTTTCTGGTCAGCGGGGAACCGGCCGACTACTTCAGCGCGCAGGATGCGGCCACCGCGGATATCAACATCCGCCCGCAGTGGCTGGCCGGTTATGACCACCAGCGCGACTTCGGCCTGCTGGCATTATCTACCAATCCTTACGGCGGCAATAGCTGGCGCCAGTTTAAAGGCCACGGCGTGAGCACCCTGCAGCGTAACTATCTGCCCGGTACCCGGCGCCTGGCTAACCCCCGGGACGACCAGCATGCCTGGTTCTACCACATTGAACACGCCTACCTGATGAGCGCCAACCTGTGGCTCAAAGACTGGTATGAGTTTATGGGTGAGTTCAAGCAGATCTACCTGCAGGACCAGGATCCCTATCCCGATCGCTCCCAGCGCGGCGAAGGCCAGGCACTGGAGGTGGCACTGGCCGCCTATCGGGCCACGGGCAATGCGCGGCTGGGCGAACTGCTGCAGCAATATATCGGCAACATCCACGCCAAACGGGTGAGAGCGCCGCACGGCATCTCCAGCAGCACCACCGATAACCGGACCTCCGCTTTCCAGGTGGGTTACCTGCTGCGCTCGTTTATCAATCTGTACAACGAATTTCCGCCCGATGCCCAGCTCAGGCAGGTCATGGAGGATTATCTGGAGTGGAACATGAACTTCAGCAACTTCGGTTATTACGCAGGCACCCAGAAAAGTGTGGTCAACAACAAGGCCTCAGGCACTTCGCTGACGCTGGTGGACCCGCAGATCTGGTTCGGCATGACCTTTGGCCGTCAGGACCTTGTCGAGCATGCGCGCAGGTTCGTCGAGCAGGGTATCGGCGGCGTCAAACCGCTGGGTAACTGGCAGCAGTGGCGAGGCCAGTTTGAAGCGCGCGTTTATCATTACTATCTGCAGACCTACCTGCAGCAGGAACGGAATCGACGATGACCCTGGAACCGGAGATCCGACGCAGGATTTGAGAGTTGTTTATGGATATGGATGCCCTGAAAATTTCTGTGATAATACCCTGCTTTAATGCTGAGCGTTATGTCGCGCAGACCCTAGGCTCGGTTCTGGATCAGACATTAAAACCAGTGGAAATCATCATCGTCGATGATGGCTCAACCGATGGCAGCCTTGATATCCTGCGCCGGTTCGCCGCCGCCTGTCCGCAACTGATACGCGTCTATTCCCGGAAGTCGGGCTCGGCGGCGCGCACCCGCAACCTCGGCGCGGCCATGGCGTCCGGCAACGCGCTGATGTTTCTGGATGCCGATGATGTGCTCGCGCCCGATGCCCTCGAGTGGCTCGCAGCTGCGCTCGACACGCATACCGGTGCCGTCGCAGCGTGCCCATGGCAACGACTCGCCCTGCAGCCCGAGGGCTGGGTGAGCGGCCCGGCTTCCTGTGCACCGCGCAGGGCAGACGACGATGCGCTCAGCGCCTGGATGACAGGCTGGTATTACCCGCCCTGTGCAGTTTTGTGGTCAAAAGAGGCCTTCCTGCAGACGGGCGGATGGGACGAAAACGCGCGCGTGAATGATGACGGTGACCTGATGATGCGAGCGTTGGCAGGCGGCGTCCCCCTTGTTGAAACCGACCGCGGGTCAGCCTTTTACCGCAGATTACCCAGCGGGGAAACATCGCTGAGCAGCACACAACATTCCTTCGAGGGCCTACGCGGGCGCCTCGCCGTTCTCGAAAAAATCGCCCGACTTCTTGACGAACAGGGTCAGCTTAAACCCTACCGGCGCCCGTTAAGTCACGCGTTTGCGTTGATCGCGAACGATGCGGTCGGCAAGTATGCAGGGCTCTATCAGCAGGCTCGTGCCAACCAGAGGCGTTATGCGCCGCCGGTCTGGCATCACTTATGGGAACGACACAAACCATGGCGGCTGCGACCACCCGTCAGTCGACCGGGCAGCAAGCTGACAGAACCGATTCGCTTTGGCGAAGAACGCGCCGAACTGATTCTCTGCGGTGCTCAGCCAGCATCTCAGGCTCAAGCAAAAGTGTCACCCGCGCCGATTTCTCTACCCAAGGTCGGCGTCATCATCACAGTGTACAACCGGGCTGAGTTGCTCCGGCGCAGTATTGCCAGCGTTGTGGAGCAAACGTTTGGTGATTTCGAGCTCCTGGTGGTGGACGACTGCTCGACGGACGACCCCGAAACAGTCATTCGGGCATTCGGTGATACCCGCATACGTTATTTACGGCAATCAGAAAATCAGGGAGTGGCGGCTGCCCGCAATCGCGGGCTACGGGAAAGTCGTGCACCCCTTGTTGCGTTTCTGGATGACGACGATGAATGGCTGCCGGACAAGCTGGCGCAGCAAGTGGCACTGTTTTCCAGCAGTGCTGCCGACGTGGGCCTGGTTTACACCGGCTTGGAAACACTGACGGGGCATGGCGAGCCGCTGGTGGATACGCCATCCGCCCGTGGAGACCTGTATCGGGAGATGCTGGCCAGGAATGTGGTGCATGGCACCTGCGGTGTCATGATCCGCCGCAATGTCATCACCGAGATTGGGTTTTTCGACGAGACACTGCCGGCCATTGAGGACTATGACTTCTGGTTACGCATTGCACGGCATTACAAGTTCGACTGCATCGGTACGCCGCTGGTTCGTTACCATGATGTGCGTGACGCTCCGGAAAGCGATGCGCGCCGGTCACGGAATATCCGGGCCAACCTGGAAGCACGCCGGCAGTTTTACCTGAAACATGGCGCGCAGATGCGCAAGGCCGGCCTGGCGCACGCTTTCCTGATGGACAGCGCCCGGCGCCATCTGCCACCAAACTGGCACGACATAGAAGGCGCGAGACGACTGACGGTCAAAGCATTTCTGCTGGCACCCACGTCCTGGGAGATCCGACAGGTCGTGCCAAAATTGTTACGATTATGACCCGACACTCGGAGCGAAACATACTGGAGTGCTCGATGAAAAATTTTGACAGACTGGACGCGCTGTACCCTTTGCCCCCGGCAGAGCTTTCCCGCCAGTGGGTGTTGAGCAGACAAAAAGAAGTGTTGCCAGACGAATGGGCAATCTTGTCCCTGGCCGGCTGGCAACTGGCAGCGCACCCGGACGCCAATGTGTGTGAGCTGCACAGTCGCGACGGCGTTCCTATAGGCTGGGTCATTGAACCTCTCGCATACATCGGCCGCGAAAACAGCACAGTGCCCGAGCGTGCCATTGTCACCTTGCCCGTTGACAGGGATTTCACCCCGACAGAGATTGAGCGGGCGCTGTATGGCCGGGATGCAAGCGGGCACTCCGATGGCAGCGGCTTTGCCGGCAACTGGACGGCGATCGTGGTTTCCAGTTCAGGCGCCTGCCAGCGGCTTTACCTGGGCGCCGCCCACTCTATCGTTTACTCGCAGAGCGCCGGGATGGCGGCAACCACGCATAATCTTGTTCCCGATCTTGAAAGGGACGTCGAACTCAGCAGCGCATTCGATCCAATCACTACCAAAGCCTATTACACTTTTGGGCTCACTGCTTTCATCGGACTAAGCCGCCTGCTGCCTAATCACTGTCTGGATCTTGGCAATTTTGAAGTCAAACGTCACTGGCCGGTCGATAGCCTGGGGGAACGCATCGAGGGCTCCGTTGCCGCGGCTACAATCGTGCAGCATGCCCGAACGCTTCTGGATGTTCTCGCCGAGCGCTATGACACATTCCAGATACCCTTGTCAGCCGGACGCGACTCGCGCGCCATTCTGGCCTGTGCCCGTCCTTTCACCCACGATAAACGGATCGAAATTAAAACCTTCACCTCATCGATGCCCAACCTGGCATCACAAACTGACGTTGTCGTGGCTGGACGTCTGGCGCGTATCGCCAGAGTGCACCATCGTATCAAAAAAATAGTGCCGCAGCGCACGGAGCAAGCCGACATCGAACGCGCATTTGTGCGTCTGGGCGAATCCAAATACGGCGTCATTCTGACGGCACCGTCCCGCCAGCAGTCAGCACCGCTTCCTGGCGTATTAAGTCTGCCCGGTATGGCCGGGGAAACAGCGCGCTCGTTTTTCTGGCGTGACCGGCGTCCCGTCATGGCAGACATGACACCGGCAGAACTTGCCTCGCGGATGGGTTCGCCGCTCACTGACAGCGTGCTGGCGGCCGCCGGCAAATGGTACGAAGGATTGCCGAAAGCCATCAGGGAGTCACCGTGCGACACGCTGGATCTTGCCTATATCGAACAAAGAATGGGTTGTTGGGAATCGTCAACCCGCTACCTGTTTTCAGGCCCCGGACGGGCCAACCTGAGCCTGATGGCGACCACCATCAGTCTGGAGACCATGCTGCGGCTACCGGAAGACTATCGGGCGGCGGGACTGCTGCAGCGAGACATGGTCGCCTGCGGCTGGCCTGAACTATTGGCATTGCCGTTCAACACGCCCATCGGGCGGCTCAGGTTTTACAATCTGGGTCAGCGACTGCGTCGCCTGCCACGGCGGGCCGGACGTGCGCTGTGGCGTCGGCTGGCAGGCTCCACACCAAGCACCGGGCCTTAGGTAAACACGCGTTAACGGCAATACAGATGCAACCGCTGGAAACGAAAGATAAAACCGTGTTATGGTTTGAATTGATGTTGAGTACCCGGACCTAGCTTACAGGGTCGTTTCGCTATCTGGGTACTGCTTTAAACTGTCTTGGAAAGGAGGCCGGGAGAGCCCATGTCTAGACACCCCGCACGCGTTGGCAGTGCAGCGCCCGTCGCTGACGAACTGCCGCTCATCGTCATAGAACCGCACACCGGATGGCGCGGCATCGACTGGCGCGAGCTGCGCGAGTACAAAGATCTTTTCTTCTTCCTGATATGGCGCAATATCAAGGTTCGCTACGCCCAGAGTGCGATTGGCATCGGCTGGGCTGTGCTGCAGCCCGTGGCATCCATGCTGGTTTTTACTGTCATCTTTGGTCGCTTGATGGGTGTCCAATCCGACGGCGCACCCTATGCAGTTTTCGCTTATGCCGCGCTGGTGCCGTGGACCTATTTCGCCAACTGCCTGACTGAAGGCAGTGCAAGTATGGCCACCAACGCCGCCATGATCAGCAAGATTTATTTCCCCAGACTTATTCTGCCGCTGGCGATCATCGGCGCGCGGATGGTGGATTTTTTCATCGCTCTCATGATTCTCGGGATGTTACTGCTTGCGTACGGAATAACACCGAACGCCGGCATTGCCGTTCTGCCCATCCTGTTACTGATCCTGACGCTCAGCGCCGCAGGGCTTGGATTGTGGTTGACGGCATTGGCAATCCAGTACCGTGATATCAATTACGGTATGAGTTTTGGTGTGCAACTGCTGATGTACTCTGCACCGGTCGTCTATCCGGCCAGCCTGATACCGGAACGCTACCAGCTGATTTACGCCCTGAATCCCATCGTGGGTGTGATTGAAGGTTTCCGTGCGGCGCTACTGGGTACCCGCGCCATGCCATGGGATTTTATCGCCATCGGCGGAGCGGTTTCCCTGTTACTGTTTACCGGCGGAATACTTTATTTCCGCCGCAAGGAACACATTTTTGCCGACGTGGCATGACCATGAGGACGCTTCATCATCATGACAGACATTGCTATCAAGGTTGAAAGACTGAGCAAGGCGTACCGCCTGGGAGCCATGGAGGAGCGTCCCGAAACGCTGATCCAGGCTGGCCTGAATATGATCAGCGCTCCGCTGCGCAATTTCAGGCGGCTACGCAGTCTCGACACCTTCTCCAGCGATCGCGAAGCGAGCGATATCCTGTGGGCGCTGCAGGACGTGTCCTTTGACATAAAGCGCGGCGAAGTAGTCGGGTTTGTCGGTCGTAATGGCGCAGGCAAGTCCACCCTGCTTAAAATTCTGTCCCGCATCACGGAACCCACGTCAGGACGGGCGGAGATCAGAGGGCGAGTCTCGAGTCTGCTGGAAGTTGGTACCGGTTTCCATCCGGAACTCTCCGGGCGTGAAAATATCTACATGAACGGCACGATTCTCGGCATGAAGAAGGCCGAGATAGACCGTAAGTATGACGAGATAGTCGAATTCTCCGGAGTCGAACGTTTTCTGGAAACGCCCGTGAAACGCTATAGCTCCGGCATGAAGGTGAGGCTGGCATTTTCGGTGGCTGCTCATCTTGAGCCGGAGATTCTCATCATTGACGAAGTGCTGGCCGTCGGCGATGCGGAATTCCAGAAGAAGTGTCTGGGCAAGATGCAGGACGTGGCGGGTGGCGGGCGCACGGTATTGTTTGTCAGTCACAATATGGCTGCAATTCAGAACCTGTGCACCCGAGCCATCGCGCTGATCGGCGGACAGGTGTGCGACGACGGGTTGCCGGAAACCGTGATCGAGGACTATCTGGCGCGGTTCCGCGGTCAGTCCGGCGGCTTTGGCGACAACCCCGAGCGACGGACCTCATCGGCGGCAACCTTCACGGGGGGCCGCATGCTGACCAGCGACGGCGTCGAGAATCCCAACCCGTTTGCGGGAGAGCCGACCGTGTTCGAGCTGGATTATACCGCCGAGCGCTCATCAATCGAGGCGCGAGTGGTGGTGATTATCTTCAACCAGCACAATGTTGCCGTAACCCAGTTAAGGACAGAGCCGCCTATTACTCTGGGTAAACGCGGTGTTATCCGGTTGACGCTAAAGGACACGCCATTGCCTATTGGCAAATACACAGCAGATGTGAAGCTGAAGGAAAAAGATGGCAATGAGGACACGGTCCCCAATGCCTTCCAGTTTGAGATTTACTTCGTCAAAGACTGTCTTCACCTTGCCAAGGTCAGTTCCCGCATGTCCAGCGCCTTGTCGCGGCAGGACCTTGAGCACGTCATTGACGGCGAGACCGCGTCTGCGGTTCCCGGGCGAAAACTCAGCCGAGACGTAGACGAAAACCCGCTTGTTAGCGGCGAGCAGTTCGGTTGAGCTGCACGCCGCTTGGTGGAGAAGCTCTCCAATACACTTATCGGAGGAACAGAAAAACACCGTGGCAAACTGCAAAGGGACAAGCAACAGCCCGATTTTTATTCTGGGGCCTGGACGCTCTGGTACAACGGTTTTACGAAGCCTGCTGTCGGCACACTCACGGATCGCGGTGACGCCGGAGACCCATTTCCTGGCCCATGCCAGCAGGTGGGGGCTGACAGAGACTGTAGGCATGCCACGGGACTTCGAGACCTATTGGACCGCTTATACGTCCTGGAGCCGGTTTCGGGACCTCGGGATCGATGCCGGCAGATGCCGCGAGCTTATTGAAGAGACCGGGGAGTTTTCATTCAAAAGCATATTCCGGTCAGTGCTTGCGACCTATCGTGAAAAGCAGGGTGCGGCCCGTGTCGGCGAAAAGACGCCTGGCCATTCGGCCTTTATTCCCACCATTCTGGAATGGTTCCCGGATGCGCGTGTGTTGTTTACGCAACGTGATCCCAGAGCCGTCATTGCCTCGCAGTTGAAAACCTACTATGTGCAGGAAAGGTTGACGCCGCGCTCCCTGCGTCAGGGCCTGCTGACCAAAAAACGCGAGCAGGAACTGATCTTTTTCGCCAACGTATGGGTGAAGAATTTCACCAAACGATTCCCCCCGTGGGAAAACGACCCGAGGTTTTACAAAGTTGTTTACGAAGACCTGGTGCGCGACCCGGACGCGCAGATGCGTTCAATATTTGATTTTCTGGGTGAGGAGTTCGAGACTGCGATATTGGCTCAGCGTAGTGACGAATTCCCCGCTGCGACGAATAGTCGGCAGGACCAGATGGATGCGTGGAAACAGGAGCATATTGCACGCAGCACGGCACCGGTCACCTCTGCGTCAATCGATAAATGGAAAGACGACCTCACGCGCGCCGAGATTGCCATGATAGAAGGCCGATGTGGCGGCATCATGCGCACCCTCGGCTACGAGCCCTACCTGTCATCCAGAGCCAGGTTTTCGGGTCGCACCGCAGCGACAGTGCTTGAGTTTGCTGCGGCTACCGAAAAACAGGGGCGTAAGCTTGCCTCCAGAGGTCTGCAGCGGGGCAGCGGAATGCGTAGTGGCGCCAAACGTGCACTGCTCAAGGCAGCTAAGATTGGCATCGGCAAGGGTCTGCCGCCGTCGTGGTTTGCATATCGGGACGTGCAGCGGGAGACCGTCCAGGAATATTTTGCACGGCAGCGTAGCTCCGGCACCGCCGGAGAATATGAAACAGTCCAGCCTCAAAGCCGCGCGCAAAACTCTCTGCCCCTCAATTTCAGCTCCCGGGACCAGCTCCCGGACGATCCGGGGTGGTGGGGCTACTCTTTTCGGGACGTGCCAGAACGGATCAGTCAGGAAACGTTTGTCGCCACTGTCCCCGACTGTCTTGTAACCTGGTACAGGGATCCGGACATCGGCAATGATTTTTACCCGGCGATACTCAACAGGGATTTCCGCGCCTTCGATATGCGCGAACTGCGCTTCCGTCCCTTGCATGCAGCCACGCTTTCCCGTTCGCCAAAACCTGCACGTCTCAAGAAGGCGACGTGGTTTATCGAGCGGGTATACCACAACCATTCCCACTGGCTGACCGCGCATCTGCCAAGGCTGCTTTTGTTGCGTAAAATGGGCCATATCAACCAGATGTTGCTCCCCACCGAGCGCACAGACGCAATAGACGGGTCACTGCGCATGCTCGGACTGAAGCCGGAGGATTTCCAGACCTTCGACCCGGCACGGCCACTGCTTGTCGATGAACTTACCATCCTTGGCACAGACCGGTTCCGGCCGGAACTGCTGCGACTGGTTCCCGAGGCATTTGGCGTTGACAAGGCCCCGCCCCCGTTTCGCAAGGTTTTTATCAGCCGTCTGCAAGCCACCCGGCGACGGCTTCTCAATGAAGAAGAGGTATGGAAACTGCTGGAGCCTCTCGGTTTCCAGCGGGTACTGATGGAGAATCTCTCGTTTGAGGAGCAGGTCAACCTGATGCGTGAGACTGCCGTCCTGGCAGCCCCACACGGCGCCGGCCTGACGAATATGATGTTCTGCCAGGAAGGCGCACATGTCATCGAGATCGCGGATCTGGGTTTCCCCAATCCGAACTTCTACGCCCTGGCGTCTGCTCTGGGACACAAGTACTGGCTGATTCCTGCCGACTCCCGCGGTGACGCGCATCCACTGGAAAAGGATCTGTACGCTGACGTGGCATTGGTTGGCGAAGTCCTGTCCCAGTTCCAGGCGTATTCCGTCGACCAGGCCTCAACCTCATCGGCGCTGGACTAATTGCCAGTTCGGTTGTGACACAGGGAATCACCGACATGCATCATCCTTTAAATCCTCGAACCGATGACCAGCGCCTCAAAAGACCGCCGACATTCTGGACAAATCGGCTGACGTCCCCGTTGCGAGCGTTACCAGACTTTTTAATTATTGGCGAAATGAAGTCAGGCACCTCCAGCCTGTTTCACTACCTGACACGTCATCCGCTGGTTGTGCCGCCGATACGAAAGGAAATTCATTTTTTTACCGAGGGTTATTCCAGGGGGCTTGCGTGGTATCGGGCGCACTTTCCGCTAAAACGGCATTTACCCGCAGGCGCCGTCACTGGGGAGGGATGTCCCGGGTATCTTTTCGCGCCTGAAGCGGACAAGCGCATCTGCGAGGTTCTTCCTGATGCGCGGCTGATCGTGATTCTACGTAACCCGACAGATCGCGCAATATCACATTATTACCATGAGGTAAAAATGGGCCGCGAATATCTGCAGCTTAAAGACGCACTGCAAATCGAGGAAGAACGGTTGTCCGGTTTGAATATGGACGACCCGGAGGGACGGGAAACCTATCTTCATGCATCCTATAAGTTAAGGGGGCGCTACGCGGATAGCCTGGCGAGGTTCTTCGACGTGTTCGGCAGAGAGCAGATTCTGATTCTGGGCAACAATGAGTTACTGAAGGATCCGCGAGGCACGGTTACGCGGGCCTGCGATTTTCTTTCTCTTCCCGGCGTACCAGAAGGTATCGATTTTCCAAAAAAGAATGTTGGTGAAAAAGCCCCGGTCTCCAGCGAAGTATTTGCTTACCTTGATGATTATTTCCGGCCTCACAATGAGCGACTGTTTCAGCTGTTGGGCAGACAGATAGACTGGTAGATGGCCCCGGTGGGGCTGATTGCGGTTTTCCGAGAATGACAATCAGGAAATGGAATTTATGAGTAGCGATTTCAAACGACCACGAGACACGATTGAAATTCTCGGACCATGGCTGATGAACAAAGGCGACGAACTCATGCTTCGCTCCGTGGGGCAGCGCCTTGGCGCTAAATATGTGCTGGCTGCGTCGACCAGTCTGTATTGCGCCGGCCAGAAAGATCTTCCGGAAATCCTCGATCTTAAGTTCCGCCCTTCCTTTCACGAGTTCCGCCTTGCCTTGCAAAACCCCTCTCTGGAAACAATGTTGTCGCTTGCCAAGCGCTCCGTGGGGCTTGCGGCACTTCCGGAACACACACTCAGGGCCAGGGGAATACGCGACAGCCGTTCTCTCGCTGCCCTGCTTGACTGCTCGGGGTTTGCCTATGGCGACCAGTGGACACCGCGGCGCATCATTTCGAGAACAGAGTATTATGAAAAACTGCACAAACAGGGCGTTAAACTGTTAATGCTGCCGCAGGCGCTCGGGCCCTTTGAAAACCCGGACATACGGGAACATGCCAAACGATTGTTGAGCCTGTTCGACTTCATATTCCCGAGGGACCAGGCGTCGGCGCGACACGTGCTGAAACTGGGAATCGATGCCGCCAAGGTGGAGGTCTGCCCGGACATATCGCATCTGCTTGATCCGCCCCCGGTCGATGATCCGGCCTTGTGGCGACGTCGGGTTGCCATCGTGCCGAATACGCGGCTTCTGGATAAAACCGACTCAGCGACATCGGAAGGTTACCTGGACTTTCTCGTGACCTGCGTGCAGCGGGTTTATGCGAACGATCTGGAGCCCGTTGTACTTGTTCATGAGACCAATGACGATAGTCTGGTAGACACGCTGCTTTCGAAGCTGGAGAAACAGCCTCGTGTATATGACGAAGATGGTTTGACCAGCAAGGGTTTTCTGCGTCACTGCTATGCCAATATCGGCTCAAGGTATCATTCGCTGGTGAGTTCATTTTCTCAGGCAACGCCGACACTCGGTACCTCGTGGGCTCACAAGTATGAGACTCTTTTTGCGGAATACGGATGCGAGTCCTGTTTGTTATCGCCCGCGCTCAGCAAGGAAGAAACGGCCCAGCAGATAGACAGTTTTCTGAGCGCCGATCGCAATCGTCAACTTCGTGACACGCTCAGACTCCATGCACAGCAGCAGCGGCAGAAAGTAGAAGCGATGTGGGAACGCGTTGAAAAAATCATTCGCGATGGCGGGACCTGAAGCCACAGACTCAGTCCGGAGCCGGCCCACCAAGGTAGCCATATTGAGCCAGATCCAGATCCAGCGCATGCTGAAGCCGGCGGTTGCTGTCATCAAAAGCCTGCAGCACACGCTGCGTGGCCGCTGGCGTTAGTGTGATGGTTCGCGGAGCATCTGCTGCGATGCCAAGCTTTCTCGCTGCGCTGTTCAGCTTTCGCCGCCATCCCGAGCGAAGCGGCGCTCTGAGCTGCCAGGTGGTTTGTCCGGAGCGCCGTTGATTGACGTGTTGTTTCTCCTCTGTCTCCTCTCTCTGCTCTTCCCGGCCTTTCGGCTCTTTCTGGGGGGGCAGGTCGAGGAAGGTCAACAGCTTTTCGCGAAACTGCCGTTCATTGCTAGCCAGCATCTCGTAGGGCATCATCAGGACATTGGAGCGCCCGACGGCGGCTGACAATGCTTCGTCGAGTGCGGAATAGTCCAGCAGCATGCCCAGCATATACCGGGAACGAGCCGGATCTACCACTTCCTCAACAAGCCGTTCGAAGCCTTCCTGTGACGGAAGCTCGTCGCGATTGGACATCTGCGCATAATGGGAAGCCAGCCATTGATCCTGGCGGCGGAACAGGCAGATGATGCGCAGCGATCCAAACCCCCACTGCCGCGCTTTGGCCGCGATAGCGATAAGGTGGCTTTGCAAATGCTCCGGGCGGGATCCGTGGCGCCCGAAGCTTTCGTCGGAAACAAGCGCATTTTTCGGGTGCCTGAGCCATAACTGCTTATCGCCAAACAGTTCGGCAAAGATGGCGTCGCCATACTGTTCCCAGACGCGGGATGAACGGCGAACGCAGCTGGCCATCAGCCTGTTTGCGGTATCCTCGGCCGAGTGAAACAGCGTATTCGCCGGCGTTGGGCAAAAAACAATATCGTCCAGTTGCGGAAACACAACCTCCTGCAACCAGGTGCTGGCGGTTTTGGGGATACCGATGTGCAAGGTCAGGGTTGGGGGGCAGTCCATTGCGAAAACCTGTTTTTGTCAGCCAGCATTGCGAACATAAAATATTCCAGTTTATCCACCCGCTTCTCCCAGTCGTTTTCACGGGCAATCAGCCGGCGGCTTTCCTCCGTGCCCACCGCCCGGCCCGCCAAGGCATCTGCCAGCGCATGCTGCCATTCTGCCGGCTCCCTGCACATTGCCACGGCGCTACCGAAGTGTTGCTCGATGGTTGTTGTGTAGGAAGATATCACCGGCTTGCCAGCTGCCAGATACTCGTTGATCTTTAGCGGAAAGGCCGCGAATGCCCAGGTTGATTTATCCATTTTATAGGGAGCCAGGGTGGCGTCCATAAGATCCAGACAGCCGGGGATCTCGGTCCTGTCTATGGTACCCATGTAATGCACATTGGGTCGGTTGAAAAAGCTTAGATACGCGGCCCAGTTCTGTGCGTCTTCCTGGATCAGTTCCACCTGCTTTTTTGCCCCAAGGATAACAAACCGGGTGTCCGGGAAAGCGCCGGCAAGATGATCAAAGACGGTGAAGTCCAGCTTGCAGTTAATCGCGCCCAGGTATCCCACTTTCGGACCGCCGAGTTTTGAAATTGCGTCGTATACCGCGCCTTTGATGAAGTTTTTTTCCTGAAACGCGGAGGTGTCAACGCCGTTGTAGACGTATTTCGCCGTCAGCCGCTTATCTTCCACGGTTTCTGTCCACATGGTTTCAGAGGCTGCTGTGACCAGATCGGAGCGATCGATAAGCTTTTTGACATTCGAACCGCCGGCGCCAGTGTTGCCAATGAGTCGATAGACATCAAAAATGTGAAACATCGTATAGGGCGCGTTCAGCTCCTCAATATAGGGATAAAACGCCGGGTGAAAACAGAAAGCGATGAACGGATCACCTTTTCTCAGCCCCAGATTCTTTTTGATATGGCGGCAGTGGACACTGATCGCCGCGCGATCCAGTGATCTGAATCGGTAGTTCCGGGGCGGAAAACTGCCGGGCTGATAGACCTGGATATGGTCGGTACTTTGCAGCCTGCCCCAGGGCGAGCCCAGATTTATCTCATTATAGAATTTGGCGCCGTTAGAGTAGACCACCGGCCAGCCTCTTTTCCCCAACCGCGACAGAATATGTTGCCGGCCCGACCAGGATGAAAACCAGGGGGCGTATTCAAAGGCGATTATGGGCAGTTTCCCGTTGTTCATTGTTAATGTCCAGATGACCGGACTAGGCCAGTCGTTTCAGGATATCGGCAAACCCGGTGTCATAACCGTGCATGCGGTTATACCAGCGGACATAGGCTGACATGCTTTCCGCGAAGCTGTGGTCAGGTGTGTAACCCAGGTCGCGCTGCAACCGTTCGCAGGAATGCGCCACGTCCCTTAACTGGGCGGCGCAGAATGCCCAGTTGATGGCGGGAGCATGGTCGACCTTGGCGACCCGCGTCGGTCCTTCCACGCCGAGGCGGACACGGTCTTCCAGGTTTCCCGGGAGTTTTGCTATCAGCCCCCGTAAAAACATATCACCTTTGCATAACAGAGGATCTTTACGCAGGGCCTCTCTGACATCACTTGACACCAGGTGTTTCAGCGATCTGAGCGGGTTGTAGCTGACCGGCGGCGTCTGCAGACGGGACTCTATCTCCTGCGCCGTGAGAGGCATCAGCTTTTGCTTCCCCGCGAGCCCGCACAAATAGCCCGTCAGCTCAGCCCATGTAGCGGCATGATCATCGGTAACGAAATAGCGGGAACCGCTGCCGTCACCTCCGAACAGCGCCAGCTCGATTGCTTTTGCCAGGTTGTCCACATCAACAGTGACGCAGGCATGATCGCCTTCCAACAAACCGACCTTGTCGCTTTTGATCATCTCTACCAGGCCACCCAGAAAAAGGGAGTATGGGCCGATGATATTGGGCGGACAGATGATGGTGGCGGGCAGGCCCTTGCCGGCAGCAGACTGAACCATCTCGTCCTGTTTCAGCTTCAACACTCCATAGGCGTTGCCCTGGGGGTCGGGTGCTGCGGTTTCGTGGACAGATTCCGTGGCGGGCCGGTCGCCGTAGATCAACACGCTGCTGATATGGACAAATTGTTCAACGGCGGCCAGTTTTGCCTCGCTCAGCAGAATTTCAAGCCCCTTGAGCATCACCGTATCACTGCCGCGGGTGCAGTTGACCACATGGGTCACATTCTCCATCACTGCCCTGACCTGCTCGCGCACGGTGATATCGACCTGGCGCAAGGCAAGATCTTTGCGGCGTGACAGGCGCCAGGCATTGCCATCGGAATGGATGATGGCGACTACGTCGATATCCGGTTTTTTCAACAGCCGCTCGACAACGGCGGTGCCGGCGAAACCCGACGCGCCGAAAACCGCAACTTTTTTCATATTATTTCCCGTCATTCTTCGAACCAGTTTTCCGCAAACGCCCGGCGGTTGGCGTAAGCGGCCTCCAGTAACTCTAGCGACAACAGACCGTCGCGGGCCGACACCGCAGGCGGTTGGCCGTTGCGACAGCTGTGCACAAAATCTTCTATCTGAAGCTGGAACTGGTTGGCACGCTGACGCCCGGGTGCGGTCCTGTGCAGTTTCAGAGCAATGTCCGGCGAATCATGAGGGTAGAGTGTCAGGTCAGTCTGGTTGTCCGCCAGTAGCACGTGTCCCTTTTCCGTGTCCAGGACCATGCCCGAACGCAGCTTCGCTGATTTGGAGAAATGCGCGTAACCCTGGATTTGTGTCTCGCCTTCACCGAATGACATCAGCAGGCGCGCGTTGGCTTCAGGGCCCCCCAGCGAATCATCCTGCAGGCTGAGTTCGTCGGGAAAGCCGAACAGGTCAAGCATCCGGTCGAGGAAATGGGTACCAGTAACGACCAGTACGCCGCCGCCCACCGTCTGACGGTCCATCAGGTAATTGGAAAAGGTTGACCAGCCGCCAGGCGTGCCAAACTGATAGGCGAATTTGTGAACTCTGCCGAAGTACTGTCGCGCCAGCAGATCCTTGAACAACCGGTAATTGGGGTAGTGTCGGGTGCAATAACCGACCGAGACTGTCTTGCCGGTTTTTTGCTCCGCCTCGGTGATGGCGCGCCCTTCGGCCACAGTAGACGCCAGGGGCTTTTCGATCAGCACATCGAGCCCGTTTTCCAGGCACTCAATTGCGAGCGGGGCATGAAGATGGTTGGGCGCCGCGATCAGTGCACCGTCCACGCTTCCCTTCAGGTCGCCGATCCGGGCCGCAATCTCTATGTCCAGACCGAATTCATCTGCGAAGCTTTTGGCCCGTTTGACATCAGGATCGACAAAGGCGGCGAGACTCACCAAAGGGGAGGCCAGAGCGGCGGGAATATGCGAGGCCAAAGATATTTTGCCCACACCGATCACGGCGAGCTTATAAGGCATTAAAGAATCCATTTCGAGCCTTTTTAAACTTTCAGAACGCGTACAGCAGCCCTAACCCTATCGCCAAACCTTTTGTTTGTCCAGCCCGATACTCGGTTAGCGTCAACGAACCATCGTTGAGTCCGACTGGCGGTCAATTATTTGACCAGGCTGCCGATAATTTATTCGCAGAAAATGCCAAGTGATTGATATTGCCGCGCTCGCATAGTTGGCACAGACATTGCTTTCTGGCACTGACACTATACCAAGCCTGATGTCAGGTTCCCATGGGGCGTCTTCATGGCCAGTTCGGCTGACCGGAAGCGGTAACCCTCCCCCTAAGATGTTGGAAACTTAACCATGACCCATGCCACAAAGTACCTGGCCAGACCATTGGCTCTCCTGCTGTCCTGCGCTCTGGCAGCCCCCGCGCATACCATGCCTGCCGAGATTCCGCAATCGTTTCACGGTACCTACGCACTGACAACTCAGGCAGGCAGCCCACCGCCGCAGGATGATCTGGGGGGAGTGGTCCTCGCCCCGGGCGGCATTCTCTGCGTCGCAGACTACATCCTGACCTCCCCTGAATTGAGCGAAAGCATCGCAGGTGAAGCCATCTGGACTGCCCCCGATGCCGGCGTTCAGGTGGCGCTATCCAACATCGCCGGGGACTTCAGTGGCATCGACATGCTGAACGAGGAGGGCGCGTTCCTCGGGCAACTGGTTGACACCAGAATCAGTGACGATATTACCTGTGGATCGGCAGGTGATGTGTCAGAGATTATTGACGCCGTGGAAGAGATTTTTGAACTGGCTGAAGCAGCTTATCCCGAGCTCTTCCCCACAGACGAGTTCACTGCACCCTTGCGTCTGCTTGACGGCTACATCTATCGCCATTATCCCGATTCCGGAACCTACATCGGCATCCGGGAAGGTGCTGTTTACGTGATGGGCGGAGACTTTGGCGACCATATCCAGAACATGGGCGCGACCACTATCGTCCTGGATCAGCTTCAAGTCGAGCTTGGTCTGAAGCCGCCCGTTATATCACCTGCAACACCCAAGCCACAGCCCAAGCCGCAACCCACGCCCTGTCTCT
>CAJXPR010000034.1 GCA_913058135.1 uncultured Gammaproteobacteria bacterium | reverse complement strand
CGAGATTTCTGCCTGTCTCGTGGGCTCGGAGATGTGTATAAGAGACAGGTCTTTCAGCATGGCCGGACTGCCACACAGCAAAAACCGATCATGTTCAGTATCCAGCGCTGGCAAGCCAATATCACGCATCAATTTACCGCTGCTGATCAAGTCAGTGAGCCGTCCCCGATTCACATAAGCCTCGCGGGTGACGGTGGGATAGTAAATTAACTTTTCTCGCACGGCTTCGCCAAAATATTCATGGTTGGGCAAGTGGTCATTGATAAATTCTTGATACGCCAGTTCGTTTTCATAACGCACGCCATGGGTCAGAATAATTTTATCAAAGCGCTCATAAACGTCAGGGTCTTTGATAATACTCATAAACGGCGCCAAGCCCGTTCCCGTGGCCAACAAATATAGGTTTCTGCCGGGAAGGATATTATCGACCGTCAAAGTGCCGGTAGGCTTGCGGCTGACCAGCACTTCATCGCCCACTTGGATATTTTGCAGTTTTGATGTTAACGGACCATCGGGCACTTTAATGCTGAAAAACTCCAGCTCTTCGTCATAATTGGCACTGGCAATGCTGTAGGCACGCATCAGCGGACGGCCTTCCACTTCCATACCCACCATCACGAAATGGCCATTCTCGAAACGCAGACCTTTGTCTCGCGTTGTGGTAAAACTGAACAGGGATTCATTCCAGTGATGAACGCTGGTCACACTCTGTTTGGATATCGCAGCCATTTCAAAATCCTGTAAGACGTCGCATGAAAAGAAAAGAGGCAAATTTTAATGGCTGCATGGTAAACCGTCACGCTATACCAGTAAAATGATTTAATGCTATAAGGTTAATCGGAAATTACGATAACATCTCGTTACCACGGGGAGAAACCCTGTCATGCACTACACCTTGCGGCAGATCGAAGTTTTCCTGGCGACCGCCTGGCACGAAAACGTATCACACGCAGCCGACAGCCTGTCCATGTCCCAGTCAGCCGCCAGTGCTGCGCTGAAAGAGCTGGAGCAGCGCTTCGACATGCAGCTGTTCGACCGGGTCGGCAAACGCCTGCAACTTAATGATTTTGGCAAAAGCCTGCGCCCGCATGCCGTGGCACTAATGAACCAGGCCACGGAATTTGAGCAATTGCTGGCCCGGCAAGGCGAAGTGGGCCATATCAAGGTGGGTGCCACACTGACCATTGGCAACTATCTGGCAGTGCCGATCATGGCCAAATTCATGAACCGCTATCCTGGTTCACGCGTCGACCTGACCGTGGAAAACACCTCGCTGATCACCCAACGGGTGCGCAATTTTGAGCTCGACATTGGCCTGGTGGAAGGTGAACTGCAGGATTCGACGCTGGAAGTCATTCCCTGGCGCGACGATGAACTCAGCCTGTTCTGCGCCCCGGACCACCCGCTGGCGGGACGGCCAACACTCAGCGACGACGATCTGGTGGCGGCTGACTGGATCATCCGCGAAGCCGGCTCCGGGACCCGCCAGGCCTTTGAACACGCCATGTATGGACTGATGCCCAGGCTCAATTTGCGCCTGGAACTGCAACATACCGAGGCCATCAAGCGCACCGTCGAAGCCGGCCTGGGTATCGGCTGTCTGTCACGCATTACCCTGCAGGAAGCGTTCCGCCGCGGCAGTCTGCTGCCGCTGTACGCGCCACAACGCGACTGGATGCGTCGCTTTTACTTTATCCTGCACAAACAGAAATTCCGCAGCACTGGCATCCGTAACTGGATAGCATTATGTCAGGAAGACAACGCAGGCACGTTCGGGACCTACGGGCCAGACCAGTGATCCCGGAGTTGCTGATAAAATACCGTGTGCTCTGGCTTGCGGCCTGCCTGCTGATGTCCGGGCTGCTGGCGCTGAGCCTGCCCACAATCGGTTTCGACACCCGGGTATCCGTGCTACTGGGCGACAACGACCCCTATGTCAGCGAGCGCGACCAGCTGGCCGCCGAGTTCCCGAGCCGTCAGGACATCAGCATTGCCGTGATCGCCGCGTCGGGCCCCACCAACGTATTTTCGGCCCCCATACTGGAGGCACTGGGTGCACTGCATCGCGAATATCGGCGCATTCCCTACACCGGTCGTGCCAGCTCGGTGGTGGCATACGACTCGCCGTTTGGAGAAATAGGCCTGTTTCCAGGCCGTTTCCGCAATTTCCATGAAGTCGACGCCGGTGCCATGCAGGCGGCACGCGACAAGGCCATGGCAGACCCCTTCATCAATGGCATACTGGTGTCACCCGCGGCAGACCTGGCGCTGTTCTCTGCGCGGCTGACCTCGAGCACCAGCAGCTCGGCTCAAAATCGCGAGATCGCTGAGGGCATTGACGAGGTCCTGGATGACCTGCGTGCGGACTACCCTGACATTGTGTTCGCCCCGGGTGCCGAAGCCCTGTTCGAAACCTCTACCCGCGAGGCCATGATACGGGACCTGACCCGATTGCTGCCGCTGGTAATTCTGTTATGTGTGCTGTTCATCTGCTATTGCTTTCAGTCTGTGCGTCAGGGCGCCTGCATTCTGCTGGTGACGCTGCTCACCATCGTCTGCACGGTCGGTACGCTGGCCTTGGCGGGCATTGCCCTGAACAGTGTGTCAGTCATGGCGCCCCTGGTAGTGGTTATCATCGCGGTTGCCAACAGCGCCCATATTTTATCGGTGTACCGCCAGCAACTTGCCGCAGGTGCGGATATCAACCAGGCCATGCATCACAGCCTGGCGTTCAACCTGCGTCCGGTGACGCTGGCTGCACTTACCACCGCGATCGGTTTTGCCAGCCTCAATTATGCCTCGGCCCCTGCTATCAGCCAGTTTGGCACAATCGTCGCGCTGGGAGTCATGTTTGCCTGGCTCCTTAGCTTTCTCAGCTTCCCGGCGCTGGTCATGGCCGTGGGCGGACCGAGCGGCGCAATACGGCTGGCAGGAACCTTTCTGGCATTGTGCCAGCGCCTGGTGGCACGCTACCCGCACCGGATCTTTACCATCGTCATGGCTGCCGGCCTGATGGCCGCCGCGATGCTTCCGCTCAACAAACCGGACTTTGATCGACTGGACTTCATTGACCAGGACTCTCCCCTGCATGCCTACTATGAACTGCTGAACGAGCGCATGCAGCGAGGCACCGGCATGACCTACGGTATTGTCGCCACCGACCCGGTCAATGCAGCAAACGAAACTAACGGCGCCATAGAGCCCGCGTTTCTGCAACGCGTCGATGCCTTTGCGTCGTGGTTGCGTGAGCGCGATGATGTGTTTGAGGTGGCCAGTCTGGTAGAGGTGGTAAAAACCATCAACGATACGCTGGAAGGCTCGCAAGGCGGTGACAATTCCGACAACTATCGGCTGCCCGAGTCAGCCGACCTGGTGGAGCAACACCTGATGAACTACGTGTCTGTGCAGAGGGACAGCTATGCACTGACCAACTTTATAAACAGTGATTTTTCCACCATACGGTTTTTCATCACTACTCGACCGATGAGCAATCAGGGCATTATTGATCTGGACCAGGCGATCGGCGACTACTTCAACAACACCTTTGCTGATGGCAGCATGCGTCTGCTGCGGGGCAGCAACACATTACTTTTTGCCCGTATGGACCGTGCCGTCACGGTCGAGTTGATACAGAGCTATCTGATCAGTCTGCTGATGATTACCCTCGCATTGAGCATCGGCCTGAGAAGCCTTTACTTTGGCCTGATCAGTGTCATCCCGAATCTGTTGCCCGCGACCCTGGTGTTCGGTGCATGGGGACTGCTGGTAGGTACAGTGGATCCCTTTGTGATGATGCTGTTCAGTATCAGTATCGGACTGGTTGTTGACGATACGGTTCATATTCTGAGTACCTATCAGCGTCAACGCCAGCAGGGTCTGAGCGTGGACACTGCCATACAGGGGGCAATAACCAAAGCCGGCCCGGCATTGATCATCACCACCGCTGTGCTGACCCTGGGAGCATTGATACTGTTGCTGGCCAGCACCCTGTATTTCCAGCAGGCGGCAAGGTTGCTGGTACCGATCGTGGTGCTGGCACTTGTCCTGGATCTCACTTTTCTGCCGGTCCTGCTGTCGCGTCTGGAGCAATTGCGCGAGCGCTTCCTCACGCGCCGGCACCGGGCTCCCGTCAATTGACCCGCGGCAGACTCACGGGTTCTCAACCTGCAGCAAAAGATCTTTTACTTCTTGATAAAGCTTGTCGTTGCTGACCAGTATGGCCTTGTTATGGAACACCGGGCTGACACCATCGGGTACCGGCAGGAAATGTCCATAACGGGCGCCGGCCTCAATCGCGATCAACTGCGCAGCGGCAAAGTCCCAGACACTCAGATTTTCGTAATAAATATCGAGACGCCCTGCGGCCACCCAGCAGATATCCAGGGCAGCAGACCCCATGCGCCGAAGATCCGCACAATGCGAGAGCATCACGTCCAGGCGCCGGACCAGCCGTGGCATGTCACTTTTTATATAGGGAAAGCCTGTGGCGAACAGTGCCCGGCGCATCGCCGTTTTTTGCGCGGCATGAATAGGCCTGTCGTTCAGGGTGGCACCCTGCCCCCTGGACGCCGAAAACATCTCATCGTTGTACGGGTTATAAACCACACCGGTCTGCAAAACACCATCGACAACCCAGGCGATGGAGACCGCCGAGTGTTGATGGCCGTGAGCGTAGTTTACAGTGCCATCAATCGGATCGATAACCCACAGCGGCCCCTGCAGTTGGCTAAGCTGCTCAAGATCCGGCGCCGACTCTTCGGCCAGGATCTGATGCCCGGGGTAAGACTGGCGGATGGCGTCACAGATCAGTTGATCGACCTTGATATCGGCCTCGGTCACCAGCTCCTGCCCCTCGTGCTTGAAGTGCGTTGCCGGACCGTCACCGCGTTGCAGTTCCGCCAGCATCAGAGCACCGGCGTCGCGCGCTATACGCTTGCTGAACGACAGCACTTCGTCAAGCGGCGCCGGGGGACGGTCGATGTAATAGTAGGCATAGTCCAGCACCCGACCACCGATCTCCTTCTGCGCTTCATGGGAGAAACGTGCACCGATTTTTTCTGTGCCACGTCGGGAGCGGCGATTATCCTTGCCGATGTGAAACCAGACCCGCTTTGCCCACTTGAAAGCATGATCAAGCATCAGCGTCTTCATTTCGCGATTGGTCGCCCCACCCCAACGGCTGCGCGCCAGAAACGTGAAACCAATGGCAACCTCTTCCGCCACCGGGTCCCACTCGTAATATCGCGAACAACCCACAATTTCACCTGTGCTGTTGTCAGTGGCCACCAGGGCACTGCCAGCGTCAAGGGCGCCACTGAAGTAGCGCGACTCGAAAGCTTCGCGCTGGTAGCGTAGCGGGTCCGGATGCAATTCCCAGATCAGTGGATCACTGGCAGCCGCGTACAGAGGCTCCAGATCGTCCTCCCGCAATGGCCGCAAGGTAATCGTGCTGCCGGTCAGGGTTGGCTGGAAATCAAAAGGCTCTTGCTGTGTCATGTTGCTGTCCTGCTATTGCTTTTTTGTGGTCTGGCTGTGGTCTGGTTCAACTTGCAGCGGTAGTCGTCACGTCGGTCACCAGACTGAATCCTTCGTCAATCCAGCCAGTGATGCCGCCAATCATTTTTTTAACCGGCCGATGCAGCTTGGCCAGCCTGACGGCAGCTTTGTCGGCGCCATTGCAATGCGGCCCGGCGCAGTACACGACAAACAGAGTGGCGTCTGCAAACCCACCGAGGCTATCGTCATTGATTCTGCCATGTGGCAGATTGACCGAGCCTTCGATATGGCCGAGGCCAAACAACGCTTCACCGCGCACATCGAGCAGGACAAAATCCTGGCGTCCGTTGCTGATAGCATGATGCACGTCCCAACAGTCAGTCTCGAACTGCAGCAGACGCTCAAAATGACGTCGCGCCTCGTCGCTGGCTGCGGCTGTCGGCCGGGAAACCGCCGATGATGTCGGACGGGGGTTTGCTTGGCTCTTCATAGTACCTCCTCGGGCCTCAATACTGTACTCAGGCAATATTCAGTTGTGTTGCCAGTCGAAGTCCATCTGGCGGGCCGTGAGCCTGGCCAGTTCGGGACTGTGCAAACGACTGACCAGATGCAGGCTCATGTCGATGCCTGCGGAGATCCCGGCCGAACTCACACGATCACCGGTATCCACCCAACGTACGTTTTCGATCACCGTCAGGCCAGGAAACAGTTCCCGCAGCTCGCTGATATCCTGCCAATGCGTGGTGACCTGCCCACCCGCCAATACGCCTGCTTTTGCCAGCAAAAAGGCGCCTGTGCACACAGATGCCGTCAGCTGTGCCTGCTCTGCTGCCGCAGTCAACCAGCGGATGACCTGTGGCTTGCGCATTTCATCTTGATGCATGCCTCCGGCAACGATCAGCACATCCAACGGCGGGTGGTCATTGATACTGTAGTCGGCAAGCACCCGATAGCCTGCACGCGCCCGGACCACTCCCGAGGACTCGCCGATGAGAAAGACCGTGAACGGTTCAACGTCAACACAAATCCGATTGGCGGTAGTAAACACCTCGAACGGCCCGGAGAAATCGAGCACCTCAGCCTGATCATAAATATAGATGCCGACATTCATGGTTGATTCCCGGCAGCCAGCATGACCACATAGCGCGCCAGCAGATCCATGTCGGCCTCATCAAGCTGTAGCGCAAATGCCGGCATTTCGACGCCGCCCCGTTCGATGATGGTACGTATCGAGGCCGGGTCCGGCAGATTCATCAGCGCGGGAGCAGAACCACCATCCAGGCCCTGCCCCTGCTCGCCATGACAGGTCGCACACATTTGTAAAAACTGCTGCGCGGCTGCCGTAGTTTGCTGTTCCGTCAGTCTAATGGCGGGCGCCTGGCCGGACATATCCTGCAACGCGGCTGGTTCCTCAGCAAACCGGGTCACTGCACCAGGCAACGCCAGCGCTACCAGCTCCGCCGGATGTTCAGCTGTGGCTACCGCAATCACAATATACTGATACCCTTCATGGAAGTAGGTCATGGGCGCGCCGGAGGCCTTCGCGGGCAGCTCAATTTCCGCTACCACCTCGCCCGTGCGTTTATCGTAGGCACGGAACATGGGCCCGCCCGGATCTCCGCTGAGGTGGCCGGCTTCAGCAAGAAACAGCAATGTGGCAGTGACCAGAGGCGACGGACGGATCATCGGATGACCCATATTGTCAAAATCCAGGTCCCGCCCCTGCAGATCGGGGTGCTGGCGAATATAGTCAGAGGCCGGACCAATGCTGCGGGACCAGGTATGTCGTCCGCGGTTCATGTCAGTGGCCGTGACAAGGCTCCACGGTGGTCTGACAATGGGCAAGCCCCGAGGCCCCTGGATGAACACTGACGGTGCCCGCAGGTATCGCCAATCGGTTCGTGAGGGGTCAGGTGTCAGTAATGCTGCTGCCATGGGTGCCTTGCGCAGGGGGACGAACATGGTCCCGGTGTCCGGATCAAAGGCGGCCCCGTTCCAGTTGGAGCCTCCCTGGTAGCCAGGGTTGACCCAGGTGCCTTGCGTGCCACCGTCACGCAGTGGTGTCGGAGGCGTGTAAATGGGTCCTGTCACGTACTGCGAAGCGATAGCCAAAGCCTCCTCCCGCAAAGCCGGCGTGAAGTCAATCAGCTCCTCTTCGTGGTATCCCTGAGTCAGATAGGGCTCGGGCAAGGTCGGGAACGGCTGAGTGGGTGATGCACGCTCGCCGGGCACCTCGCTGGGCGGCACCGCACGCTCTTCAATCGGCCACACGGGCTCTCCAGTGATCCGGTCAAACACAAAGGACATGCCCTGTTTGGTCAACTGGGTGACGGCTTTAATGCGTTGACCGTCTACCACAATGTCGCCCAGAATCGGTGCCGATGGTGGATCATAATCCCACAGGCCGTGATGCGTTAGTTGATAGTGCCAGACCAGCTCGCCAGTGCGTCCGTCAAGACACACCAGACTTTGCGAGAACAGATTGTCACCATGACGATGGCCACCATAGAAGTCATTGGATCCGGCCTCCACTGGCAAGTAGATAAAACCGGTGTCGGTATCCACACTCATCATCGACCACACACCGGTATTGCCGGTATGTTGCCATGCATCACCCTGCCAGCTCTCGTGTCCGGGCTCGCCGGGCTGCGGAATGGTGTTGAACCGCCATACAAGCTTACCCGTGCGCACGTCGTAGCCGCGGATGTGCCCCGGCGTGGCTTGCTGATTGGGCGCGGTAATGGTCCCCACAACCTGAGCGACCACAACATCACCGACCACCGCAGGCGGCGAGGAAGAGCCTACTGAATCGGCATCACTGCCATCAGGATACAGACCTTCACGCAGCATGACGGTGCCATTGTCACCAAAGCCAGGATCTGCCAGCCCGGTTCGCGCATCGATGGACAATAGGCGTCCGTCCAGCGTATTGTGAAAAATCCGGATTTCGTCACCCTCACGCCAATAGGCCAGTGAACGGCTGCCCAGACCAAGTCCGCGATCATCAACGCTCGCGGGTAGTGGTGTATAGCGCCAGATCTCCTGCCCGGTGGCCGGGTCCAGTGCCACTACCTGATGCTGGCCCGATGGCACGTAAAGCATCCCGTCGATCATCAGGGGCGTTGCTTTCAGATTGCGGTCGGGCCGATCACCCAACGGTAGTGCGCGCCAGCGCCAGGCTATTTCAAGATCACCGGCATTGCTGGCACCGATCTGGTCCAGCGCCGAATAGCGGGTAAAACCATGATCACCGCCCCAGGTATGCCACTCACCATCAGGAGCACCATACTGGGAGATGGCAGGAACAGGCGCCCCGGCCAGTATGACGGCGGCAGCGACCACGGTACCGAGCCTGGCAGTCAAGCGGATCATCATCACCCCTGAATTGCATTTATCACGCACACGGTCAGTTGAGCGCTTTCTGTTCAACAATCTCCTGCAGGCGGCCCACCGAAGCCTCCAGTGCTTTTCTGGCCTCCTCGTCCGAGGACACCTTCGATAATACAAAATATGCCGTGCGCGCGACCTGACGCCACCGTGGATTGGACGGCAACTTGTCCAAGGACAGATAACGATTCATGGACCGGGTACGTAACCGGCCATTGTCTATACTGACACTCCAGATACGACTTTTTTCCGCCAGGTCAATAATCGACTCACCGGTGACTTTTTGCCAGTAGTAATGGCAATCCTGCATAACCTTGACCAGCGCTTCACGATACTTCAATTCGCTGTCGTCATCGTCATCAGGTATCAGCGTTCCGGACAGGTGACTGATCAGCTTGTCGATACTCCCCAACTCGTCAACCAGCTCCCTGTGCTTGTGCAAATCCTCCGGCTTTATCTGGGCAAGGTACTCACCCAGTAACTGGGTACGCTCCACGTTGCGGTTTATTTCCTCGATAATCTGGGGCAGACTCAGGGTATCTGGTGCATCTGCTACCTCACCCTGAACGGAGGGTTGCGTCGCACCGGTCTCGAACACTAGCAGATAGAATTCCTGATCCACCTGACTCAGCGTCAGCAGACAGAAGCGGCCCTGCACTGACTCCAGCTCAAAGTCGAAATACTCGGTATTGCCCGGTCGCGAGATACAATCTTCATTGAATGGGAAATGCACCGCCTGGGCCAGAGCGGGAGACCGCGACATCAACTGGTCGGACACCCTGTTGACCGAGTGCTGCAAACACTCGTCGGGATCAATCTGCAACAATTTTTCAGCGGCGTTATTGATAAAGATAACGATGCCGGCTTCATCAATAGCCAGCAGCGGATCGCCTGTCACATCCAGCAATGCCGCCAGCCGCTGTTCGCGCTCGCGCAAGCGCTTTTCACTTTCCTCGTAACGCTGCAACTGCCAGCTAAGCCGCTGGTTGTCGCGTTTGACATGAGTGAGGTTCAGTAACTCGAACTGCTTGTCGATACGAACTCTCAACTCTTCCTTGCTGAATGGTTTGGTGATGTAGTCATTGGCGCCCAGGCTCAATCCCTTGACCAGATCCTCAACCCGATTTTTCGCGGTCAGAATGACAATAGGCAGTTCATCAGAGTCATAGCGCTTGCGGACAATCTGGCAGAACTGATAACCAGTCATTACCGGCATCATCAGGTCCAGAATAATCAGGTCCGGTTTTTCATTGCTCAGTTTCTCCAGAGCCTCCGCACCGCTGAGAGCAGTGCTGAGCTGGTAGCGGTCGGCAAGGTGCGACTCCACAATTCGCAAATTAAGATACTCATCATCAACCACGAGGATTTTACCCTGCGTCTGCCCGTGCTCATCCTTCGGGCTGGTTTCGCCGGTCGCGTCGTTGCCGGTCTCATCGTGCAGCGGCCCCTGATTGCTGCGCCGTTCAATGTTCATCCCTGTTGCCTGCAGTGCGGCAGCGAGCCCGGTAGGTTTGGACGCGATCACCTCCCGGTTGTTTTCGGTGCTGTCAGTGCCTGAGGACTTGCCGGCCTTCTTGCCTTCCGGGAGGGATTTTTTCAGCGGCAAGTCAAAATAGAACAGCGAACCTTCACCCGGTGTGCTGCGCAGAACAATCTCGGAATCATGTAATTCCAGCAACCGCTGGGAAATCGACAACCCCAACCCGGTACCCCCGGCCTGGCGTGCCTCGTCAGAATCAATCTGGTAGAAACGCTTGAATATATTGCGTTGCTCCGCGGCTGAGATACCGATGCCGGTGTCGCGAACAGAGACGCGAACGTCCAGCTCCAGAACTTCCACAGAGATGGTGACACTGCCGTGCGGGGTAAATTTGACAGCATTGGCGACCAGGTTGAACAGCACCTGTTGCAGACGGTCTTCATCACCTTCCACAATAATCTGCGCGGAGGGGTAGCTTTCAACCAGTTTGATCGGCTTGTCGCCAACCAGGGGTCGGGTCATGCGGGCAACCACCTGGCAAACTTCCTTGAGGTCAATATCCCGTTTATTCAATGCCAGATGCCCGTTCTTAATGGCAGAAAAGTCAATGACATCATTGACCAGGCTGGACAGGCGTTGCGCACTGACTTTCATCAGTGTCAGGGTTTCCCGCTGCGAGGCATTCAGGTCACTTGACCGGTCGGCAAGCATTATTTCCGCCAGTCCGATAATACCGGTCAGCGGTGTGCGCAACTCGTGCGACACATTGGCGATAAACTCTTCCTTGACATTGTCGGCCTGCTGCAGCGCGTCGATCTTTAGCTGATTCGCCCGCAGCAGATCCTGCTGGGCAGCCTTGTAGCCCTCCATCATCCCCTGCAAGCGGTCGCTCAGCCCCAGTGCCAGCACGGTCACCGCTGCCAGCGTTGCAATCTGGATGCCGTTGTAGGCCAGCAAAGGCGGAATGATCACTCCCAGCCGCTGCAACAGTTCCAGCAGAATGCCGATGAGTAGAATGGTCCACGCTGACACAAAAAACCGCGCCGCACGAACCTGGCGACGGCGGGCAAGCAGCCCCGACAGGGTGACCAGAACCGTCAGGACAGCGGTGTATGCCAGTGCCATGCGGTTCACCAGTGCCGAATCGACCAGGAACCCCGCCAGCACGCCCAGCACGGCGACCGCGGTAAAAAGCCGCGCGGCACGATCCAGACGATGATCGAGCGATTTCAGATTCAGAAACGAGCGTACAAAAAGGACCGCCGCCACGTTGGCCATCAGGCTGAACACGCCGGTGGCGCGGTTCGCCCAGGCCGGCGCCTCTGGCCACAGGTACTGGTATGCCAGCCCCTGTGTGGACAGCGAATAAAAGCTGCCGAATACCACCAGCAGCGCAAAGTACAGGAATCCGGGCTCGCGGCTGGTATACCAGACAGTAAAACTGTAAATCGCGATCATCAGCATCAGGCCGTAATACAGTCCCGATGTAAACAGCGTGCGCTGAGCCTCCGAAGCAAAGAACGTGGTACTCGCCAGTGCCAGCGGAAACTGCAGTGAACCGGTGCTTTCCACGCGAAAGTAGATGGACATGGGTTCAGCCGGCAATACCTGAAACTCGAAGTTGATGCTGCGATGCATCAGATGACGGGCGCGAAATGGCAGGGCACTGCCGGCTGCGTGACTTTGCCAGGTGCCCGCAGCATCCTGATAGTAAAAATCCACGCGGTCGAGATTGGGAAAGCCGATGTAGGCGACCCAGTCACGGGGCTCGTCAAAACGGTTTTGCAGATCAACTCTGACCCACAACGCACTGCGCCGATAGCCCAGATTGGGCTGGCCAGGCGCCACCCATGGCAGGCCGGCGACCTCGAGCTGGGTTCTGGCCTCGTCGAAATCCAGGGCGGACGTCACGTCTTCAAAGAGGATAATCTCGGTGCCCGGCACCAGGCCGCCGGGAAAACTGTCCAGCTCCAGAGCCGAAGTACCCCACGACAGCAGGCAGCTTAGCCAGACAAGACAAAATTGCCATGCTTGTTTTTGTCGCATCCGTACCTTTATCCGCAGTTGCAGCCCGTTATGTACTCAACACCACGAATCATATAGAGTTTAGCCTAACAATAAAACTATCGGATCCCATCATGTCGTACTTCATCAACAAACCCCTCAGGCATTTCAGCCGACCAATTCTCATTGCCAGCTGCTCTATTCTGACCCTGAGCGCCTGCAGTGCTGTCAGCAATACAGCACCAGGCAGCGACGAAGGCATTGCCAGCTACACTGCCGGGCAGGCCACCCTGGGCGCGGCTGGTTATGAAGCCTATTGTGCTTCCTGTCACGGGGCTGGCCTTACGGGCGGTGCAGGCGGGCCCGAACTGAGCGGCGAAGCCTTTATCACCCGCTGGGGCGGGCAGCCGAGCAGTGCCCTGATACAGTTGATCAGTACCAGCATGCCACCTGGCGGCGCACCCGGGCTGGCGCCGATGGATTACGTTAATATCACCGCCCATATTCTTGATGCCAATGGTGTCGCCAGCGGTTCACGCCCATTAACCGCCAACACCACCGCATCACTCAGTGAAATGCCCCGGACCGGCGCGGCCAGCGACAGCCGGGAGAGCGAAAACGCGGCGCCTGTCGGTGTCACGGTGGCTGGCACGGTTGACGATTTTGAGCCCGTCAGCGCAGCAGAGCTGGCGGATCCCTCCCCCAATGACTGGCTGATGTGGCGCGGCAACCCGCAAGCCTGGAGTTACAGCGAACTGGCGCAGATCAACCTTGGCAACGTCGATGATTTACGGCTCGAGTGGGTCTGGAACATGCACACTGGTGACTCCGAGCCGGCGCCCATTGTCCGTGATGGCATCATGTACCTGATCAACCCTGGCAACGTGGTGCAGGCACTGGATGCGCGCGATGGCGAACTCATCTGGGAACATGCCGCCGGTCCCGCAACCGGCGAGGATATGCGCAACATTGCCATCTACCGTGACACAATCATCCAGGCGACCACCGATGCTCGCCTGATCGCTCTTGACGCACGCACCGGTGAGCAGGTCTGGGAAACCGTCATCGCTGACAGCAACAAGGGATTTGCCAACTCCAGTGGCCCGCTGATTGCCGATAACAAGGTCATTGTCGGCCTCGCCGGCTGTGCCAGCTATATTCCGGAAGACTGCTACATCAGCGCCTACAACGCCGACACCGGCGAGCTTGCGTGGCGCTTTGACACCATCGCCAAGGCAGGTGAACCGGGCGGTGACACCTGGGGCGGGCTTGAGGATATCTTCCGCGCAGGCGGGGAAACATGGATCACTGGCAGTTACGATCCTGAGTCACGACTGACCTATTGGGGCGTCGCACAAGCCAAACCCTGGGCGCCGCCCAGCCGCCATATGTCTATCCATGATGCCGGACTGTACACAAACTCGACCCTGGCTATCGATATCGATACTGGCGAACTGGTTTGGCATTTCCAGCACGTCCCCGGTGAGGCCCTGGATCTGGACGAGGTATTCGAACGCGTGCTGGTAGACCGCGATGGCCGCAAACTGGTGCTGTCCATTGGCAAGCACGGTATCCTGTGGAAAAACGATCGTGAGACAGGCGAGTTCCTGGGTTACACCGAAACCATGTATCAGAATGTGTTTACCCATATCGACCCGGACACCGGCGCAGTCACTTACCGCGATGACATCATCAATGCGCAACTGGACGAATGGGTTAACGCCTGCCCCAGCAGCGCCGGCGGCAAGAACTGGCATGCCATGAGCTATCATGAACCCAGCGGCGCGCTGATTGCGCCGCTCAGTCAGACCTGTCTGGACAACAGGGCGCGCGCGGTCGAACTGGTCGAAGGTTCCGGCGGACTGGCTTCAAACCGGCGTTTCCATGAGATGCCCGGCACCGATGGCAATCTGGGAAAGCTGGCCGCCTATGACGTTACTACCCTGACCGAACTGTGGAGTTATGAGCAGCGCGCCTCTTTCCTTACCGGCGTTCTGTCGACAGCCGGCGACCTGGCTTTTGTGGGTGACCTGGACCGGCGCTTTCGTGCGTTCAATGTCAATAACGGCGAGATTGTCTGGGAGACCCGGCTCGGTACCGCGGTGCAAGGCCACCCGCTGACCTTCAGCATTGACGGCAAGCAGTACATCGCTGTCACCACGGCGAACGGAGGCACCAGCCCCCGTATGGTGCCCCGTGCGGTGGCGCCGGATCTGTCGCCGCCGCCCGACGGCAACGCGGTGTACGTGTTCTCATTGCCTTGAGGCGCGCCGGCAAGTGGCTGCGCCATTGTATTGGTCTCTGTTACAGACGCAATGGCCAGCCCAGTAGCAGTACACTGATCGTGGCGATGCCCACAATAATATTCATCGGGATGCCGGCGCGCAGAAAATCGCTGAACCGGTAGGCGCCGGGGCCGTAAACCATCAGGTTGGTCTGATAACCAAGCGGCGTGGCAAAACTGGCCGATGCCGCAATCATGATGGCAAACATGAAGGGTTCCGGGTCCAGACCGGCCTGCTGGGTAATCGCCAGCGCCAACGGCACCATGATCACCGCAGCCGCGTTGTTGGTAATGGTTTCCGTCAGCAGCGACACGGCAATATACATCAGGATCAACAGCAACCAGGGTCGGCCACCACTCAGGGCAACCAGACTTTCCGCCAGGGCTCCTGCCACGCCAGTCTTCTGCAGCGCGGCGCCCAGCGCAAAGGAGGCTGCAATGGTGATCAACACCGGCAGATCCAGACTTTTCTCCGCCTGGGATACAGTCAGACAACCTGTGGCCAGCATCAGTCCGGCTGCCAGTAAAGCTGCATTCAACATGGATATCAGACCCAGGCCGGCCCCACCCACAGCAAACAGCAAAATCGACCAGGCTAATACTGCCTTTTCATGCCGGGGCGTTTCCTTGTCGAGATCGTTGACGACCAGAAAATCCTTATTGTATTGCTGCCGGGTAACAAACGCCGGACGCGCCTCCAGCAACATGGTGTCGCCAGGCATAATGATAATATTGCCCAGATTGCCGGCGATACGCTCGCCATTGCGGGCCAGCGCCAGCACAATGGCGCCGTAACGATCATGAAACCGCGAACTGCGGATAGTCTCGCCGACGGCAGCACAGGATTGTGACACCACCACTTCCACCAGGCGACGTTCAGCACGATCCTGCATCAGGGCATCGTTACCGTCGCCGACAGAAGCGGTTATGCCATGAATTCTGAGCAGATCGGTCACCGCCTCAGTTTCACCGGCAAACACCAGGCGATCGCCCGCCAACAGAATCTCTTCCGATGGCGCGGCCGTGACCACGGTATCGCCACGCAGGATTTCCACCAGATAAAGTCGCTCCAGGGCCCGCAAACCCGCTTTTTCCACGGTCAACCCCACCAGCGGGCCATGCGGGTCCACGGCCACTTCGACGGTAAATTCGCGCATATTGGCAAACGGGCGTCTGGTACTGCGGTCCGGCAGCAGGCGTGGCAGCACCAATATCATGAAAACCACCGACACCAGCACCACCGGCAGACCTACCAGAGTAATCGAAAAAATGCCGAACCCCTCATTGCCGGTTAGCGCTTCATACTGACCGGATACTACCAGGTTGGTGCTGGTACCGATCATGGTCAGAGTGCCACCAACGATAGCCCCGTAGCTCAACGGGATAAGCAGGCGGGAAGGTGCAATGCCGATTTTGCGTGACCAGGCATTGATGGCGGGAATCATGGTGGCGACCACCGGCGTGTTATTGAGAAAGGCACTGAGGGGCAGCACCGGCAGAAACATCCTGAACATGGCTGCACGTAATGATTTTGGTCTGCCCAGAAACCTGTTGACCAGCAGATCTATGCCGCCGGATGCATGCAAACCGCCGGCGACGGCGAACATCGCCGCCACGGTGATCAGGCCAGGGTTGCCAAAACCGGCCAGCGCTTCACCCGCACTTAGTACGCCAGTCAGGCTGAGAATGGCGAGCGCACCCAGCAACACCACATGCGGGGCCAGGCGCGTCACAATCAACACACCCAGGACCCCCAGTGTTAGCATCAGCGACAACCAGCCCTGCCATTCCATGTTCTGCCTCTCTTACCAAACTTTGTCCCGTGCATTCGGGAGCGAGCGAATAGAAGCGGCAGTATAGGGCACGGTTTTTATTCCATAAAGGAATATTTAATCATTACTATATATTTATAAGGACTAAAAAGTTTTGGCCAGTTCGCCGCGCTGATAGTCAGACAAAGCCTGCTCAATCTCCTGTCGTGTATTCATGACAAACGGGCCATACTGCACAATCGGTTCCTGTAGTGGTTTGCCGGCCAGTACCACGAGCCGGGTGTCTGCAGCCTGGGGTGTAACCGTCACCGTATCTCCCTCACGATCCAGGCGCGCAACCTGGCCTCGCCTGATCACTGTGCCGTCCTCGCCCAGTGCCGCTTCCCCTTCGTAAACGTAGACCATGACGGTATGACCCGCTGGCACTTTCAGCGTATGTGCCGCCATATCGTCGCTGAACATCAAATCCAGATAAACCGGATCAGTATCGGGTCGCGACACCAGACCGGCAAGCTCGTGGCCATCGAGCTCAGCATTGCCGGCGATCAGTTTGGCACGGGCGCCTGCCAGTTCAGCCACCGGGATAGAGGCTGAGGCGATGTCCCGATATGCCGGCGGTTGCATTTTGCTGTGTGACGGCAGATTCAGCCAGACCTGAAAACCGCGCATGCGACCTTCAGTCTGCTTGGGCATCTCCGAGTGGATGATACCCGCTCCGGCCGTCATCCACTGCACATCACCATTGCGCAGGTCACCGACGTTACCCATGTGATCCTGATGCTCCATATGGCCTTCGAGCATGTAGGTAATGGTCTCAAAGCCGCGATGCGGGTGCGGCGGAAAACCGCCGATATAGTCGCTGGCATCATAGGAGCCAAACTCATCCATCATCAGGAAAGGGTCGAAGCGCGCCGGATCACCGGCACCGCCAAAAACCCGCATCAGTTTGACCCCGTCGCCGTCTGACGATGCTCGCGCAGCAATAATTTCCTGTACAGCTTTTATTCTGGTCATGTTCACCTCCTGTCATCGGCATGATGACTGATAGCACGTATATTACCCGCAATGAACTGATGTTATGATGCAATTTTAGCGACTTATACATCCATATTTTCGACCTTTTAAGCCATTCGCGCGCGCAGGCCACAGCATGAAACTTCCCAGAATCAGCCTTGAGCAATGGGCCGCCTTCAAGGCAGTGGTCGACGAAGGCAGCTTTGCCAACGCGGCCGAGGCACTAAACAAAAGCCAGTCCAGCATCAGTTATGCCATTGCCCGACTCAATGAACTGCTTCCCACTCCTGTCCTGGAGCTGGCGGGCCGCAAGGCCGTACTGACCCGGGAAGGCAAGGTCATGTACCGACGGGCAAGTCAACTGCTGGCGCAGGCCGAGGCCGCCGAGCAGACCGCCCAGCTGCTGTCCCGTGGCATTGAGTCCGAGATCGTGCTGGCGATTGACGGCCTGCTGGAACCGGGACAGCTGATCCCGGTTCTGGAACGGTTCTCAATAATGTTTCCGATGACGCGACTGCGCTTGCTGGAAACACAATTATCGGGCACAACCGAAGCCCTGCTGGAAAAAAAGGCCGACATTGTGCTGGGCAATCAGATACCGGTCGGGCATCTGGGTACACCACTGAAAACCATCCGCATGGTTGCAGTGGCGCATCCGGATCACGCGCTGTGCCAAACCGGCGCCGATGCCGGCATCAATGAGTGGGAGTTGCGCCCGTGGCGACAGGTGGTGCTGCGCGACAGCGGCACGCGCCGCGAGCAGGATGCCGGCTGGCTCGGGTCCGAACAACGCTGGACGGTCAGCCATTTTTCCACCAGTCTTAAAGTGCTGCGCGCCGGATTGGCCTTTGCCTTTGTACCCTACGACTGGGTCGCGCAGGACCTCGAACATGGCCTGTTAAAAATTGTGCCGCTTAGTCAGGGAGCCGAGCGGCACCTGACCGTTTACATGATGATGGCCTCCAGCGACAGCTGCGGCCCTGCCACCTCGGCACTGGCCACGCTGCTCACCCAACACTTCGCGGACCTCTCCGGGGCCACCTGATGCGCACTCAGCGCCGTCTGTCCATCACCCGATCGAACACCGCCCAATTATCCGGCAACAGGTCCCGCTCGGCGCTGACCTGGGTACCGAACAGCAGGTAGTTGCGCTCCGCATTGGTGTAGGGCAACCACGTCGGCTGTCCCGGGGCACTGGGCACACCGTGATGGGCGAAGTTTACCCAGTAGTCCGACATGATATCGGCCAGCCGGTAATCCATGGCCGAAGGCTGATTTCGCAGGGTATGTACGTTGTTGAAAACATAAGCTATTTCCGCCGCATGGTAGGCGCCCAGTTGCTGGGCCATGGGCCCCGGTGGTCGATGCGTGAAGAAATAAAGAAACGCCTGTTCATCAACATTGCGGGTCAGATTGGCCCAGGTCACCATATTCCAGCCAAACGCGCTGTCGCGATAATTGTCGAGTATGGATCTACGTATATCATCTGACGGATATACGTCGAGAATCATGTCTGCCAGATCCCCATAGATCGACTGTATGCGTGCTTCATAGGCTTCGGCAGAGTCAGGCAGGGCATTTGCGGCGCCCAGTGTGGTGCCCTCTTCGCTGTTGAACCCCACCAGCACCGGCACCTTGTTCTGCCGTCCCTGTGAGAACATCTGGTAAGGTTGCTCGGGTATCACCCAGCCATCAACAATGCCGTCGGTGCGAAAGCCCGCGTCGGCCGCGCTATCCAGCAGCTGGCGGGCCGGCATCGCGCGCAGATCGCTCAGCGAATCGGCACCCAATTGACTGGCCAGCTGCACACCGGCAGCGGTGGCCGAGGCACCGGCACTGCCTTGTCGGTCGAGTTCCACGCGCGGATCCAGACGGGCACCGCTTTGCGCAATGGCTTTGTCGAACAGGCCTTCTGCCAAAGGACTGGCGGTCAGAAAATGTACACTCCAGGCGCCTGCCGATTCACCAAACACAGTCACATTATCCGGATCGCCACCAAACGCAGCGATGTTGTCCTGCACCCATTGCAGTGCCTGAATCTGGTCCAGGATACCGTAGTTGCCCGCCGAAAATGCAGGGGACTCGGCCACCAGCTCGGGATGGGCGAAATACCCGAATACCCCGAGGCGATAGTTGATGGTCACCAGGACTACATCCTTCTGTGCCAGACTGCTGCCGTCATAAGTATCGATGGCGCCCGACCCCCGGGTCAGCGCGCCACCGTGCAGCCACACCATGACCGGGCGCGATTCTTCCGGCTCGGCAGCTGTCCAGACATTCAAATACAGACAATCTTCACTGCTCAGGCGCGCGGGACGGTAAAAAAACGAGCCTTCCGGGTACGGCTGCTGCATACAGTCCGGACCAAATGTGTCAGCCCGGCGCTCGCCGGTCCAACCCGCAGCGGCTTGCGGCGGCCGCCAGCGAGCCTGTCCGACCGGTGGCGCGGCATATGGAATACCCTTGAAGACCTTGACCGCCGGCGCCTGCTCCGAGTGCATGCCCAACAACCGACCCTGCGTGGTATCTGCCAGCGGCAATTGCTCCTGAGCGCTTAGGGTGGTGCCCATAGTGATCGTCAGGCTTATCGCCAACCAGCTGGCCAGCCGCAGCGACCAGAATGAGTAACATGCTTTTATTGTTGTCATTGAGAACCTGTCCTCCAGGGGATAAATGCCGGGTAGCCAGTTGCTCCAGCAAGTCTGGCATTGCTGTCGTGTGTTTGACAAGTGCATGCAGTAAACTGTGCGCCATGATGACTTCCGTTCCCACTGTTTATCGGCCAGCCAGACGTTCCGCCGTTGCACGCCGGCCACGCCGATGGCAGGCATTCAGCTGTATCCTGGCACTTGCTGCCGCCGGTGGTGCCGGCGCTCAGACCAATGACATAGTCACAGACACGCAAACATGTCTTCAGCAACAGGTCATCAAACCGGCACATCGCAGCCTCAGTGTCTCCGACCTGTATGCCTTGTGCGAACCGCAAACATCTGTCGCCACAGGCCAGCCAGACACCAGCAACACAGCTGACAATACTGCCGTCAGCGCCAACAACAGTACCGACAGTAGTTCCGACAAAAGCTCCGACAATAGCTCCGAGAGTAGCACCAGCATCGGGCCAGAGACTGAACTGAACCGCTTTTTCCGCCCCTACAAAGACAATTACATCGTCTTTGGCCGCGCCCGCACCGCTGATGGCACTCCCCCGTTCAGTGGCGAACGGCTGGACACCAAGTTTGAACTGGGCCTGACCTTCAATCTGTTCCAGGAGATTACCAATCTGACATTCCTCGCCCCACTGGCGTTCGGCTATTCGCAACGCTCGTGGTGGGACATCTCTGAAGACTCGCAACCCTTCGCTGAACACAATTACAATCCGGAAGTCTTCTGGCGTTTTAACCAACCATCACGCCCGCTGACCGGCAGATTTCCTTATATTGATATCGTGGGCATTGAGCATCAGTCCAACGGCCTCCAGGGCGCAGGGTCGCGTAGCTGGGACCGCGCCTATATCCAGAAAGAATTTAACCTGCATCCCCGGCTCAGTGTTAACGTCAAACTGTGGAGTGTGTTGGGTGACGAAGCCACCAACCAGGACATCACGGATTTTTTGGGATACAGCGAGACGACATTCAGACTCCGCCCCAATGATCGCACCCAGATCCGACTCAAGCTGTTAAAAGGCAATGCGGTCGAGAAATACAGCTATCAGCTCGACATCAGTTACCGCAGACCCTGGGTAAACAGCGCATTCTTCATCAGTTATTATGAGGGGTACGGAGAAGCATTGATTTCCTATAATCAGAAAACCCGCAGTTTGCGGGCGGGCCTTTATTTCCCGCTTGAGGTTTTATCTCGCTAAACTCTTCAGCATCCTATCCCTGTCATACGGGTTGTGTTTCAGGATAACAACAGGAAACCGGACTTCACCAGTGGCTACTACAACTGACGATACCCAACAACTGGGCTTTTTCCGCGGCAATCGCTGCGGCTACTATGGCGATCTGCGTATTATTTCTGCGTTTCAGCCTATCTACAGTCTGGCGCATCGCCGAATCGTCGGGCTGGAAGGGCTGGCACGTGCCATTACGCCCGACGACCAGATCATTCCACCTGCCATACTGTTCGGTGCCCGCGAGGAAAACACTGTCGTAGAGCTGGATAAACTTTGCCAGCTTATCCATCTGGAAAACTTCTACGCAGTCGATCCGCCCAATGCCTGGCTGTTTCTGAACGTCGATCCCCGGACCCTGTCCCGGAAGAACACATTCAGCGCGTACCTCAGCAGGCTATTGCAGGAGAAAAATTACAACGCCAACCGCATAGTGATTGAAATCCTGGAATCCACCATCGATGACGAGCTACAGCTGGAAGCACAGATTCAGGAATACAAGGACATGGGGTTCCTGATCGCGATTGATGACTTTGGCGCGGGTCACTCCAACTTCGAGCGTATCTGGCGTATCCAGCCAGACATCGTCAAACTCGATCGGGGGATGCTACAGAAGGCCGGCATCGACCCTAGCGTCAAGGACCTGCTAAAAGGCGTGACCAGCATGCTGCATAATTGTCAGTGTATCGTGCTGGCGGAGGGCATTGAGACCGAAAATGAAGCAATGGCAGCCATGGACGCCCAGGTCGATCTGGTACAGGGGTTCTATTTTGCTCACCCGTTTTTGCTGTCCGAATCGGTAGCAACACGCCGCGGGCTGTGGAAGTCCCTGTACAACAGTTTTGATGAGCTGACGTTGCGCAGCAGCGAAAACGAACGACAATTACTGTCGCCATACAGCCACCGATTTTCGGCTTTGACCATTGGTGCACAGAAGAAAAACCAGGTGACTGATGTAGCCGATGGCATGTTTAAACTGGAGCGCACTATACGTCTTTATCAGCTGGCCCTGGACGGCAGCCAGTGCCATTCGAATCTTGACTCACCGACTATTCAGTTGCCAACCCGAAACCGCCTGCGCGTGCTGGCTGACACGCAGGGCGCCAGCTGGAAAAGGCGAGACTATTTTGTCAATGCGGTTCAGAACCCGGGAAGCATGCAGGTCACTCAACCTTACTTCTCCATCTCGGACGGCACTCTTTGCATAACACTGTCGGTGATGACACGCATAGAGGGAGGAGACTATATTATCTGCTGCGACATACTCTTTGAACGTTGAGCGGCCCTGCATGGATGCGCCGGGCGATCACCGGGCGCACCCACCACTCAGGCATGCATGATCTCAGATGCCGGGGAAGATATCGGTCGCGCCGGCTATGTCCAGCAACATGAAAATCACCAGCAGGAACAGCACTGTCTCCAGTACACCCTCCCCTGCTGGCAATTCATCAATCTGCGCAGACAGCAGTGAGAGTTCGGCTGCGGTCATGTTTTGTACCCGTGCTTCGGCGTCGGCCACATCGACTCCCCGTGCCATGAGTTGGTTCTGCACCTCGTCGCGGCTCAGGAACTGGCTTATCGATGCCCGCTGATTGTCCAGTTGCAACTGCTGGGCAAGCTGCTCTGAACCTACCATGCCGGCAGGTGCCGCTTGCGACTGGGCGCTGAGCCCCATTACCAGCATGACAGCCATGGTCCATACGGAAATCGTTCTGCAGATTCTGGATTTCATTACTTCTCTCCTTTTCGGTGGCTTCACCGACATTGACGTCATCTTCCATAGACAGACACTTGTCGTGCCTGCTACGCCCCAGGCGTTACAGCCTGATACAAATGAACATCCCGTTGCGGGAACGGAATGCTCAATCCCTCTTTATCAAACGTTTTGTAAACCATTTCATTCATTTTGAAATGCACCGGCCAATAATCTGCGGCATTGACCCATACGCGGACCACGATATTGACGGAGCTGTCAGCCAGCGCTGACACAGCCATGAAGGGCTCCGGATCCTGCAGAATGCGTTCGTCAGCAGCAATCAGCCCTCCCAGAACAGCGTATGCCTTGTCGACGTCATCACCGTAGGCAATACCAAATGTCCAATCGACACGACGTGTTGCCTGGGCCGAAAAGTTGGTCAGTGACCCGGTGGCGAGCGGCCCGTTGGGCAGGATGATGGTCTTGTTGTCAGGCGTGGTCAGGATGGTGACAAAGATCTGTATTTCCTTGACCGACCCCATATATCCCTGCGCTTCGATAAAGTCACCCACCTTGAAGTATTTGAAAAACAGGATCATGACACCACCGGCGAAATTCTGAAGCGTCCCCGACAACGCCAGACCGATGGCCAGACCGGCAGCACCAAGAATGGCGATAAAGGATGTCATCTCGATACCAAGCACACCGAGCGCGGTAATATAAACCAGCACCTTCAGCAGAATTGCCAGCAGGCTGCTCAAAAACGAGCCCAGCGACGGATCAACCTTGCCCTTGTTCAGAATGCCCTTCACTACCCTGCCCGCCAGGCCGGCCAGCCACAGACCCAGCACCAGCGTCACGACCGAACCGATTATTCGGGGCCCGTAGGCCATGGCAAATGCCAACAAGACCTCCGTGCTGACGTCCAGGTTTGCCAGATCCAGATTTTGCAGTGCTTCCATCAAGGAGCTCCTTACATGATGATAGTGAAATGCCGTCATTAACCTACACTTGAGAGTCTGCTGTCAAATTGCCCCCGGCCCGCCTGCCGGGCCAGAGCATTGAAGTTGCGAAGCCGGAGTGACACCCGCATAATGATTGCGGAATCCATGCTTTCAGGAGCCGAAGATGACCTTCAAGGCCGCTCTGCATACTCTGCACAAACCGCAGAGTTGGTTGCGCACGGCTGCTCGCAGCCTCATCTGCGGGGCTGCGCTGTCATTGCTGACAACCACGTCGTCAGCCGCGCCGGTGGCGCTGACCGATGTGCGCATTATTGATGGCACTGGCACTACGCCCATCGAAAATGGCGTGCTGGTTATGGACAATGGGCGCATCATAGCCATTGGCGACGCTGGCAGCGTCGATATCCCCGCCGATGCCCGGCTGCAGTCGCTGGCCGGGAAGACACTGACCCCCGGGTTCATCAATACCCATGGCCATGCCGGTGCCGTTCGCGGCCTGGAATCCGGCCATTACAGCCGTGACAACCTGATTCGCCAGCTCGACCTTTACGCCCGCTACGGGGTCACCACCGTGATCAGCCTGGGCGATGACGAAGCGGAAGGTTTTGCCCTGAGGGATCAGCAGAATACGCCGGCGCTCGATCGCGCGCGTCTGTATGTCGCAGGCCCGGTATTGTCAGCGCAGACACCTGACGAGGCCCGATCACTGGTCGACACAACGGCCGAATTGTCCCCGGATTTCATCAAGATTCGCGTCGATGACAATCTGGGCCGCACGCCCAAAATGCTGCCCGCCGTTTATCGGGCCTTCAGTGAACGCGCCGATCATCACGACATTCCTCTCGCTGTCCACACGTACTATCTCGAGGACACCAAGGACCTGATACGAGCCGGTGCTGATTTCATCGCGCACAGTGTGCGCGATGTTCACGTCGATGACGAGTTCATCGAGCTCATGCGTGACCGCAACCTGTGTTACAGTCCAACGTTAACGCGAGAGCTGTCCACCTTTGTGTACGAGAATGAACCGGCTTTTTTTGCCGATCCGTTCTTCCTGCGTGAAGCCGATACCGCCGTACTGGATACCTTGCGTGAACCTGCGCGTCAGCAGCGAATGCGAGACAATACCGCCGCGCAGCAATACAAGGCCTCACTGCCCATTGCCATGGCCAATGTCAAGATTCTGGCTGATGCTGGCGTACAGATTGCCATGGGCACAGACAGCGGCCCGCCCGCGCGCTTTCAGGGATACTTCGAGCATCTTGAAATGTGGATGATGCAGGACGCTGGCCTTGACCCCATGCAGATCCTGCATGCCGCCACCGGTGGCGCCGCAGCCTGCATGGGACTTGGTGATACCGGTACGCTGGAAGTCGGGAAATGGGCAGATCTACTGGTCATGAGTGAAAACCCCTTGCAGGACATCAGACATACCCGCTCTCTGGAGCAGGTATGGATCGCCGGGAAACAGGTGCACACGGCGCCCTGACCTGCCAGTTGGTATCAGAATCGGAACGAGGCCCCAAGATGTTGCAGTTTATCAAATTTACCCAGTTGCCGGTCAGTAACCAGCAGCGTGCACTGCGTTTTTATACCGAAAAGCTGGGTTTCAGGATACTCCAGAATACTCCGTACAAAACCGGCTGGCGCTGGATCGAGCTGGGCATTCCCGGCGCCGAGACGGCGATTGTACTGACACAGCGCGAAAATGATCTGATTAACGAAGTACCCAGCCTGGTGCTTGCCGTTGACGATGTGGAAACCACTTACGAAGACCTGTGCGCGCGCGGTGTACACGGGTTACAACAGCCCAGGCCCGCCCCCTGGAACCCCGAGCAGAGTTTTGCGCTGCTGCGCGACAGCGAAGGCAACACGCTGCTGATCGGGTCAGGTGATGACTGACCGTACTCACTGACACACTACCTGATTGAACCGAGGCCCACTGTTATGGACAGTTTCTGGAGCAGCACCCGCGCGCAGAGCCTGACCGGCGGCGCAGTTCTGGTCATTGTCAGTGCCCTGTCCATTTACCTGTTGGCGGATGCGGCAGATCAGTGGCGACCGGTACTGACAGTGATTTCTGCGCTGTTCGCGCTGGACGTCATCTGTTTCGTTCTGTTTACCTCGGTCTGGGCGGAGAACTCACGACAACGATTGCTGTCGCTGCTGTGGCTGCAGGCGGCCGCCATCGTATCGCTGTATTTTCTTGTCGATATCAGCTTCGTCGCCATTCTGGGCATAGTCTGGGTCGTACGGGCTACCGAGTTGTTTCCCATTCGCACGGCCGGCTGGTTATTGCTGGGCAGCGTCTCTGCGTTCTCGGTGAGCCAGGTGTTCCATTGGGGCAACGAAAGCCTGATGCTGGCACTGACCGGGTCAGTAACCCTAGGGCTGTTTCACGTGTTTGCCATGCTTGCCACACATCGGGCGCGCAGCGAACAGGAGCTACGCGAGGAAACCGCAGCCCTGAACAGAGAACTCGTGGCCACCCGGGAATTATTGTCGGAGCACTCGCGGCAGAGCGAGCGACTGCGAATCGCGCGCGACCTGCACGACCTGCTGGGTCACCATCTGACCGCGCAGATTCTGCAGCTGGAGGTCGCCACCCATATCACCGAGGGCGCGGGGCGACAAAAAGTGGAACAGGCACTGGCGCTTGGCAAACTGTTGCTCAGTGACCTGCGCACAGCCGTCAGCGAACTGCGTGAAGACGAACCGATCAATTTTCGGGATGCTGTCAACAAGCTGATCAGCGATATTCCGGGTATCAGGATTGAGCTTAGCTTTAGCGCCACGCTGGATGAAATAGAACTGGCCCAGACCCTGCTGAGGTGCACCCGGGAAGCATTGACCAATATACTGCGCCACAGTGGCGCCAATCGGTGTGTTATCACATTTGCCCGACAAAACGACGAAGACTATCTGTTGCAGATCAGGGATAACGGCGGCAAGCGCCAGAAGATCGTGGCCGGCAACGGCCTCAAAGGCATCAAGGAGCGGATCGAAGAAGCCGGCGGCAGTGCCCACTGGCAATCCGACAAACATGGCTTTTTGCTGGAGATCAGGCTACCTGGCAAGCACGTGAACGCGGATAGTCCGGACGCAATCAGTGCGGCCTGACTATTTCAGATAACAGCGTGCCTGACCTTGGCTGACACCCATTCAGAGACGACCACGGTCACAAAAATCAACACAAAAACGGTAGCCACCTGTGCCCAGGCCAGGTTATTGATCGCCGCATTCATCTGCAGGCCAATACCCCCGGCGCCAACCAACCCCAGAGTCGTCGCCTCGCGAATGTTAATGTCCCACCGGTAGACACTGATGCCAGCAAACGCTGGCATGATCTGCGGCCAAACGGCGTAGGCCAGTACCTGCGTGCGGGCTGCACCGGTCGATGACATCGCTTCAACGGGCGTCGGGTGTATTTCTTCAATGGCTTCGTACAGAAGTTTGCCGACGAAACCAATCGAGCGCAATGCGATGGCCAGCATGCCAGCGAATATGCCCGGTCCGACGATAGTCACCAGAAGCATCGCCCAGATCAGCGCATTGATCGACCGTGAACTGACAATAATGCCCAGGGCCACCGCACGCAATGCCGGATGCGGTGTTGTATTGCGTGCCGCCAGAAACGCCAGCGGAAACGCTATCAATATGCCCAGGGCGGTGCCGACGGTTGCTATGTTGATGGTGTCCCACAATGGCATCATCAGTGATCCGGTAATGCTCCAGTCCGGCGGGATCATTCTGCCAATCAGGCTGCCAGCCTGCGTGCCCGCGTCGCTCATGAACTCCCAGATAGTGTTGTCGGATATCACCTTCCAGCACAACAGGAAAAGCATGCCACCCAGCATCCAGCCGGCCCAGATGGCGTATTGCCTGATTGGTTCCCGGCGCTGCCAGACCGGCACATTGTTGACGTGTTTGACGGGCATTATTGGGTCCACTTGCGCACATACCCGGACAGGTATTCGCTCATCAGAACAATCACGATGATCAGTAGCAGAATCGCTGCCGAGGTATCGTAATCGTAGCGGTTGATGGAAGTGTTCAGCGTGGCACCGATACCGCCGGCGCCGACGATACCGATCACCGCGGACTCACGGAAATTGATATCCAGCCGGTACAATGACAGGCCGATCAGCCGCGGCATGACCTGGGGCTGCACCGAGTAGTTTATCCACTGCAGCCAGCCACCGCCGGTGGCACGGATGGCCTCAAGCGGCTCTTTCTGGGTGTCTTCAATATCTTCCGCCAACAGTTTGGCCATGAACCCGATCGTGGCGAACGCCAGCGTTATCACGCCTGCCAGCGGGCCAAACCCGAACATGGTGACAAACAGGATGGCAATGATGATTTCCTGGAAAGTGCGGGAAATGGCAATGATGCCACGACAGAAAAAATACACCGGCAGCGGGGCAATATTGCGGGCCGCCCCCAGCCCCACCGGAACTGCCAGCGCCACGCCGATGACGGTGGCGGTAAACGTCATGGTCAGGCTTTCCCACAAGCCGGTCAGTATTTCGCCGCCGCGACTGGTGAAATCCGGTTGCAGAAAGGAGGCGACAAATTCCTGTCCGCGCTCCATACCCTGGGCGACCCGGCTCCAGTTGACATCGACACTGAGCCACGCCAGCACGATATACAGCAGCACGCTCAGGTTGATAATCCAGCGCCAGTGCCGGCTGCGGATCAGCGGCAACGGACGCCAGTGGCCCTGCCGGGCCTGATCGATACGTTGCTGGTCAGCTGCTGACAACGACTCGTTGCCGGTGCCTGCCGGGTTCATGGATGAGCCCCGGCGATATCAACACCAGCCGGTGCCGGTGCAGCAGTTTCGTCACTGTCATCATCAACGACTGACCAGTCTTCTTCGCCGTAAATGCTGGTCAGAATGTCCGGACTCAGATCCTTGGGGGCGCCGTCAAACACCAGCTCACCACCGCGCAATCCGACCACGCGATCAACAAACTGCTGCGCCAGTACCACATCGTGGATATTGATGATTGCCGCCAGCTGTTGCTCGCGGCACAGCTCGCAAATCAGGCGCATGATCTGTCGCGAGGTTTTTGGGTCCAGGCTGGCGGTGGGCTCATCGACCAGCAGCAATTTGGGGTTCTGCATTAGCGCCCGCGCAATACCCACACGCTGCTTTTGCCCGCCGGACAATGCATCTCCACGCTTGTCGAACATGGTCTGCAGCCCGACCCGCTCAAGCAGGTTAAAGGCCTGCTGAATATCGGCAGCCGGAAATTTCCGCAAAAAACTGCGCCAGAAACCCACGTATGCCAGACGCCCGGACAGCACGTTTTCCATGACCGAGAGACGTTCCACAAGTGCATAGTTCTGGAAAATCATGCCAATCTGCCGCCGAGCCTGGCGCAACCGGGCACCCCGGACCCGGGTGATGTCCTGACCATCCAGCTCTATCGACCCCGTGCTGGGCTCAACCAGACGGTTGACACAGCGTATCAATGTACTTTTACCGGCGCCTGAGGGGCCGATCAAGGCCATCACCTGCCCGGCAGGCACGGTCAGATTGATATCGTTCAGCGCCAGATCGCCGGTATCGTAGCGCTTGCTCAGCCCGGTGAGTTTAAGCATGGAAGCCTCTTGTTATTGTCGTTGATGGTCCGTCAGTCGCAGTTGTAGACAGTGTCATTGGCTTCATCTATGGCGCGAATGACCTGCCAGTGCTGCTGATAGTTGATCGGAATGAACCTGGCCATGCCGGCATCCGCGAACTCACGCTGTAGCGCGCTGCCTTCCCAGTCAAAAGTGAAAAACGCTTCGCGTATATTCTCCGCCAGCACAGGGTGCAGATTGTGGGCTATACCATAGGCGGTGGTCGGGAAGGTCAGCGACTTGTAGATGGAGCGGTATTGTTCAGCACGCACCACGTCACGACCCTGCATGCGGCGCAGCACCTCATTGGCCACCGCTGCCGCTTCGTAGTCGCTGTTGACAACACCCAGAATCGAGTTGTCATGGCTGCCTGAGTATGCCGTCCGGTAGTCTTCCCCGGCAGTCAGACCGAATTCGCTCTGCAGCAGAGTTGACGGTGCCTTGAAGCCTGAGTTTGATGTCGGAGAGGTAAATGCCAACTGCCGGCCGGCCAGATCTGCCGGGGACTCGATACCACTGTCGGGATAGGTGATGATTTCCATCTCGTAGCCGTAACTGCCGTCTTCGGCAGCCATCATGGCAAAGGGCTCAAAACCTACGCAGTTGACCGCAACCGGTGTCGCTCCGGTATTGAATCCGGCCACATGCAGTCGGCCAGCGCGCATCGCTTCCAGTTGCGCGGCATTGGACTGTACCGGAAAAAATCGTACTTCCTTGCCGGTAATCCCTTCCATGTGAGTGATAAACTCATCCCACACCTGGGTATACAGCGCCGGATCTTCTACCGGCGTATAAGCAAAAATCAGTATGCGGGGATCGCGCCAGTCGGTTTCGTCAGCCGGCAAGTCGGCGACAAGATCCTGATTCAGATCCTGGTACCGGGGTGAGAGCTGTGCCTGGGCACCGCTACTGACGACAGCCAACAGCAAGGCGGCCATGGCCGGCGCCCACGATGTCCTGATTTCTTTTTGCACTGGTTCTCCCGCTATTCTGCTCACGCGTATGCTACGACGTGGCGCCCGGTCCTGCATGCCGGGCCTGAGCGATCATATCACCTGCGCCTGATGGGTCAACCATTGCTCCCGGCAGCGCTCGAATTGCGCCAGTGCATGCTCTTCAGCGCGATCGTTGACGATTTTCAGGCTATCGCGGGGCGGGCGCTCAAAATCCTGTTTTAAAGCCGCCGCGCTCTGGCTTGTGATACCTCCGGCCCGCAGATCCAGCCGCTGCGTGATCAGGCCGTCCGGTGCATCAACCCAGATCAGCACCAGCCCCGGAACCTGCTGTTGCAGATAGTCGCGACTGCGCTGTTTGTAGGCGCCCTGGGTGACAATCAATGACTGACCAGGCGCGGCCTGGGCCTGGCGGGCACGGATGCGGTCGGAAAGCAGCATAAAGTACTCATCACGCATGGCATCGGTAAAGGGCTGCGAGCCCGCCAAAGCCTTGCGCATGGCCGGTGTAATATCATCGTCGGCATGATAGACCGGCCAGCCCCTGGCCTCAGCGATGACATCGCCCACGTAGGATTTGCCGCTGCCGGACAGACCAAACAAAAACCAGACGGGTACAAAATTTTTGGCTTCAGGCATAATCAGGGAAGTATCATCAGCAGCATCAACAAAAGCGCAGTCTACAATGGATTTGACCCGCCTGCTGCGTGTATGATTCGATTTTTTCATGTTGAAGTTGCTTTTTCCGCACTCGCTAATCAGGTATACGCAATGGGCAGAGCTTACCAGAACCGAAAAGAGTCCATGGCCAAGACAGCGGCCGCAAAAACCAAGGTCTACAGCAAGTACGCGCGCGAAATCTATGTCTGTGCCAAGTCCGGAGGAACAGACCCTGATGGAAATCTGGCTCTTCGCGGCCTCATCGAACGCGCCAAGAAAGACCAGGTCCCGAGCCATGTCATTGACAAGGCACTGGAAAAGGCACGCGGCAGCGGCGGCGAAGACTTCTCGCCGGCCCGTTACGAAGGTTTCGGTCCCGGTAACTGCATGGTGATCGTGGAATGCCTGACTGACAATCCCAATCGCACCTTTGGTGATGTGCGACTGTGTTTCACCAAGACCAAGGCCAAGATCGGCGCTCAGGGCAGTGTTGCCCACATGTTTGACCACTGCGCCATTCTGGCCATCAAGGGCGACGACGAAGATGCCGTGCTTGAAGCACTGCTGGGCGCAGACGTTGATGTCACAGACATCGAAAACGAAGATGGTCTGGTCACGATATTTGCCCCGCACACCGAGTATGCCAAAGCCCGTCAGGCACTACGCGATGCCTTTGGCGAGGTTGAGTTCGAGGTAGATGAGATCCAGTTTCTGGCCCAGACCAGCACTGAAATCAGTGGCGATGACGTGGCCATGTTTGAAAAATTCATGGACATGTTGAATGACCTGGATGATGTGCAGAACATTTATCACAATGCCGTCCTGCCGGACTGACAGGTAAGCAGCGCATCCTCAGTCTGCCGGTCGCTGACCACTACGGTCGCCCACCAGCAAGTCACCGTCGCGTCGTTGCAGTGACTGCGGCTCCCGCCAGTATGTTTCCGGCTGCGGCCGGCTGAAATAATAACC
>CAJXPR010000033.1 GCA_913058135.1 uncultured Gammaproteobacteria bacterium | reverse complement strand
GAGATTTCTGCCTGTCTCGTGGGCTCGGAGATGTGTATAAGAGACAGGCTCATGCTGGTAAATATCGGACTCATCACTTACCTCGCAGCAAGTGTCTGCTTCACTGTTCTCGGCGTTTTGCTGGTCATGTTCCGGCGCGCCAGCCCGCTGGGCGGTTCATTACTGGTCGCCTGCGCTGCCACCGCCGTGTGGGCGGCCACAGTCGCGTTAAGCTCGGTCACGGTGCAGCCGGTCGCACTGGTGCTGCTGGTCGAGTTGGCCCGCAACGGCAGCTGGCTGTTCATCCTGCTGCAGCTGCTGGGCCTGCAGACTGACGGTTCGCTCTGGTCAATTGGTGGCTGGCGCTGGCGTCGGGCGGCATTGCCGATATTCGCCGCGGCGCTGGTGCTGATCGTGAGTCGCCCACTGGTGTCACCGCAGCCCCTGGCCCAGGGGCTGCGGTATCCGCTCATTCTTGCCCTGTGGCTGGTTCTGGCCCTGCTGGGCCTGGTGCTAATTGAACAGCTATACCGTAATGCTACCCGGAACGCACGCTGGTCGATCAAATACCTGTGTCTGGGCCTGGGCGCATTGCTCGCCTATGATTTTTTCATGTACGCAGAGGCGCTGCTGTTTCGTGAACTGGACCGGGAGCTGTGGGACGCTCGTGGGCTGATCAATGCACTAGCCTTTCCCTTGCTGGCCGTGGCCATCTCACGCAACAGTAACTGGCGGGTGAATCTGCAGGTTTCCCGCCAGGTGGTGTTCCATACCGTGACCCTGACTGGGGCGGGCCTGTATCTGCTGGCCATGGCGGCGGCCGGATATGCCATCAGCTATCTTGGCGGCTCCTGGGGCAGTGTGCTGCAACTGGGTTTTCTCGCGGCGGCGGCGGCGCTGCTCAGCGCGGTGCTGTTCTCCGGCCGGGTCCGGGCGCAAATCGTGGTGTTTCTGAGTAAGCATTTTTTCCACTACCACTATGATTATCGTGAAGAATGGCTGAAGTTCACCCGGGCGCTGGCCAGCCTCAACGAGGGTGTTTACGAGGGCATCATCGCCATCATGGCGCCACTGGCCAGCAGTCCGGCCGGTCTGCTGTGGGCCAGCGATGATGGACAACCCATGCGTCTGCTGGCCAACTGGGAAATGCCGCGCCCGCCCGCTGGCGCTGACCTGGAAGCGCTGCCGGGCTGGCTGCAGAAAACCGACTGGGTGATAGATCTGGACGAGTGGCGGCGCTCACCCGAGGTCTACGAGGATCTGGAACTGCCGGCCTGGCTGCAGGACGACAACCAGCTTTGGTTGATTATTCCGCTGATGTTCCGTGACCAGTTGCAGGCTGTGCTGATGCTGAAAAGATCACCGCTCAAACACAGCATCAACTGGGAGGATCGGGATCTGCTCAAGACCGCCGGCTGTCAGGCGGCGACCCACCTGGCCCAGCATATGGCCAGCAACGCACTGGTCGAAGCGCGCCAGTTTGATGCCTTCAATCGTCTTTCCGCCTATGTGGTCCATGATCTGAAAAATGTGCTTGCCCAGCAGTCGCTGATTGTTGCCAATGCCGCCAGGCACCGCAATAACCCTGCGTTTGTTGATGACATGATCAGCACCGTGGAGAACTCGGTAGCGCGCATGCAGCGGCTGATGGAGCAGATGCGTAGTGGACTGCGCAGTGCCCCCACAGACAGTGTGGATCTGACCAGACTGGTGCAGGAAGTTGTTGCGGGCAGGGCAGGCACCCGGCCGGCGCCACGTGCAGAGGTTGCCACCGGCGATCAGTCCATGCACAATCGTGGCGAGGCCGCGTTCACCGTACAGGCAGATCGGGAACGACTGGTTACCGTGTTCAGTCACCTGATCCAGAATGCCCAGGAAGCGGCCGCCAGCGAGGGGTACGTGATTGTCCGGCTGGCGGGTGATGCGGATCTGGCGCGGATAGATATCGAGGATAACGGACATGGCATGAGCGCAGATTTTATCCGCGACCGCCTGTTCCGCCCGTTCGACTCTACCAAGGGCCTGACCGGCATGGGCATCGGCGCGTTCGAAAGCCGTGAGTATATTCGCCAGCTGGGCGGCGATATCAGTGTGAGCAGCAGCATCGGCAAAGGGACGACCATTCACGTCACCATACCGTGCACGCCGGCAAGGGAAGACACGACAAGCGAAAGGAACTCGTATGACACAGAATCGTCAGGACAATGACACAACCAGATACCTGCTGGTTGTTGAAGATGACAAAGGTCTGCAAAGCCAGTTGCGCTGGGCCTTTGATGGCTACGAGGTGATCATCGCCGGTGACCGCAGTGAAGCCATCACCGCCCTGCGTCGTTACGAGCCCGGTGTAGTGCTGCTGGATCTCGGTCTGCCGCCGGACCCGGGCGGTGTGAGCGAAGGCATGGCGACACTGAAAGAAATACTTTCCCTGACACCACGGACCAAGGTGATCATTGTCACTGGGGACAATGATCATGCCAATGCGGTCAAGGCCATTGCCAATGGCGCCTACGATTTTCATCAGAAACCTGCCGACCCTGCGCTGCTGGCGCTGCTGGTGGAACGCGCTCAACATGTTTACGAACTGGAGCTGGAAAACTCCAAATTGCAACACCATGACGAGAACATGCCGCTGCGGGACATCATCGCTATCAGCCCGGAAATGCTCAAGGTCTGTCGTACCGTGGAGAAAATCGCCCCCAGTGATATCACCACGCTGCTGCTCGGCGCCAGCGGCACCGGTAAGGAGCGCTTCGCCCGCGCCCTGCATCACCTGAGTCCCAGAGCAGGCAAAAAGCTGGTTGCGATAAACTGCGCCGCCATTCCGGAGAACCTGCTTGAAAGTGAGCTGTTCGGCTACGAAAAAGGTGCCTTTACCGGCGCCAGCCAGCAGACGCCGGGCAGGATAGAATACGCCGACGGCGGCACGCTGTTTCTGGATGAGATAGGCGATCTGCCACTGGATCTGCAGGCCAAGTTATTGCGGTTCATGCAGGAGCGCGTGGTGGAACGTATTGGTGGGCGACGCGAAATCCCGGTGGATGTACGCATTGTCTGCGCCACGCATCAGAACCTGGAAGAGCAGATCCAGGCTGGCCGTTTTCGCGAGGATCTGTATTACCGGGTCAGCGAGATGACCATTGAAATCCCGGCCCTGAAAGATCGTGACGGCGATGCCGCAGTACTGGCCAAGGCATTCCTGTCGCGTTTCGCAGCCGAGCTGTCCAGCAACGTCAAGGGCTTCGACGACGCGGCTATTGCGGCCATTGAGAAATACACCTGGCCCGGTAACGTGCGGGAGCTGGAAAGCCGGGTCAAGCGCGGCGTGATCATGGCGGAAGGCAGCCAGGTGACGGCGCAGGACATGGATCTGAGCCTGGCAGAAGACGAGCTTGGCGATATGCCACTGAACCTGCGAAGGGTGCGCGAGACCGCCGAAAAGCAGGCGATTGTCCGTGCCATGAGTTACACGGAGGACAACATCTCCGAGGCGGCCAGTCTGCTTGGTGTGGCCCGACCGACGCTGTACAGCATGCTGGAGAAATATCAGCTCGACAAAAAGGCTGGCAGAGCTGAGAAAGCTGTGACAACCAAGATTGCCGGCGGAACTGACAATGTCGTCAGCAGCGTGGGCCGCCAGTAACTGACGGCCCTTGCCGAGTCAGCGCTGCTGCCACTCGGCGAGAAGCGCCCGGGCCTGTTCCTTCTGCGGGTAGGCAGCATTTTCCGCGCCGGCCAGTGTCTGCAGAATGTCGTAGGCTTCGTCACTTTCACCATTGGCATGCAGAATCAGCGCCCGGTTGTACAGCAGGTCGGGCGCCTCCGGCGCCAGATCCAGGGCTGCCTGGTTCAGTGACAAGGCTTCCTGTATCTCGCCGATTTCAAGCTGGATCATCGCCTGCGTGTCAATAATCCGCGGATTGCGCGGAGAAAGCTCTCTGGCTCTTTTGATGTGCTCCAGTGCCTGTTGCGGATCATCTTCGCGCAGCAGCCAGGCCAGGTTGTTCAGCACGAACACATTATCCGGTCCTCTTTCGACCACCCGCTGGTACTCCTCCCGGGCCTCTTCTTCGCGGCCCAGGCGCACATAGATGGACGCCAGTTCATTGCGTACCAGCACGTCGGCCGGATTGTCGGCAAGCCATTCGGTCAGCAGATTGATTGCCTGATCAACACGACCCTGCGCACCGATCGCGCCGCTCAACCATAACAGGGTCATGGAGTTCGGGCTCTCTGTCAGCGCCCGGCGCAACAGTGGTTCCGCCTCTGCCGGCCGGTCTTCGGCAAGTGCTATGCGTCCCCTGGCCAGCAGTGCACCCGGGTCATTGACGAGGTCTGGCGGCAGGGCAGTAAGCAGGACGTCCGCTTCCTCGAGTTTGCCCTGTCCCATCAAGGCGTCGATCATCAACACTTGCAGTTCCAGGTTATCCGGTTCTTCAGCAAGGGCCTCATGCAGGCGTTCCTCGGCTTCACCAAACTGCGTGCGTGCCTCATCCAGATCATTCTGCTTCATGGCGATCCGGGCCAGGAAGAGGTGCGGGCGATGACTTTGCGGTTGCTGCTGCGCATACGCTTCAGCATCTGCTCGTGCACCGGCAACGTCGCCATTGGCGAGCCGCGTCTGGATCATTCGCTCCTGCGCCACGGTGGGTTCCGGTGACAGCTCGCGGGCCAGCTGGAACTGCTCGGCACCGGCGTCAGCGTCACCAGCCTGCATCAGCGCAGACCCCAGAGCCCACCGAGGTTCTGCGGCGTCCGGGCGAGCCTGCGCCATGCGCTGATAAAGCTCGATGGTTTCCTCATCGCTGCTTCGACCCTGGGCATTGAGCGCTGTCGCCAGCAGACTCATGGCGGCATAGTTGGTGTTGTCGTCCTGCAGAATGCTGCGCGCCACTTCTTCTGCCCCCTGGGGGTCTTCCGTGAGCAGGTGCAGATTGGCCATCAGCAAATGCCCCTGCACGTTGTCACGCTGAGCGGCAAGCAGTCGATCCAGCTGACTGCGCGCGGTGGCCAGATTGCCTTCAGCGATGTTGGCGACAGCGGACAGGTACAGGCTGCCAGGATGATCGGGCAGCACACTCAGCACGTTGGCCAGAGCGGTCAGCGCCTCCACGTTCTCGCCACCTTCCACCAGCATCCGGCCGTACAGATAGTTCACGCCGGGGTGATCAGGATCACTGGCCAACATCGCCTGCAATTTGTCGTTGGCCGCTTCCGTATCGCCCTGGTCGAGCTGTACAGAAATAAGGTTAAGGCGGTCGGTGAAGCGTCGCGGGTTAAGTTCCACTGCTTTGGCGTAGCTGGCTTCTGCCTCGCTGAATGCTCTGGTCATCCGCTGAATGCCGCCGAGCAGACTCCAGGCGTCTGCATAGTCGGGATGCGCCACCACGGTGTCTTGCAGAATGGTTTGCGCCGCTTCCAGGTTTTGCGAATACAGCAGCTGGAAAAGCGCATCGGTGGTGACGACCAGAGGATCATCCGGTGCAGCCGTCAGCGCCGCTGTCAGCGAGTCGCGACCGTTCTGCAACTGCCCTGCCTCGGCCTGAGCCGTGGCAAGAATGGCAAGATAGCGCGGATGGTTGGCAACACTGGAGAAATCACCCTGTTCGTGCTGCGCCAGCAGTTGCTCGCTGCGGCGAGCTGCCAGCAACGCCCGCGCATACAATACATGCAGCTCTGCATGGTTGTCGGCGTCACCGTCGACCGCCTGCAGGGCACGTTCAAACTGTTCCGCGGCGGCCGCCGGGTTTTGCTGGTACAGACTGATCTCGCCCAGCAGGCGCCGACCTTCGGCGTTGTCCGGGCTTTCCTGCAAGGCGGTTCGGACATCAATCTCCGCGGCCCTGATGTTGCCTTCGTCCAGGGCCGTTCGTGCGCGTCCCAGCAGATCCTCATCCGCTGCCGGTGAGCAAGCGGTCAGTGCTGCTGTCAGGGCAAGATAGCCAGCGCAGCGGAAAACCGGTGTGGCGATTGTTTTTTTTGTTGTTGCTACGAGAAAAGCAAAGTCCTTTGCCATCGTCAACCTCCCTGAATAAATCAGTGCCCGCCGGGGCACAAAAAAAAGCCGGACACTTGCGAGCCCGGCTTTAAGGATAGTACAGATGTGCTGGTCAGACCAGCTTGCGACGACCGCGGCCTCGTACCTGCCAGCCGATCATCACCAGGCCCATACCCATCAGCGCCAGGACGCCGGGCAGCGGGATGGTATCAATACGGCCCTGCACGTACATCACTGCAGTACCGGGATTCATCTCGGCCGTATAGATGGTGTCACCTTGCACAATAGCGCCCGGTCCATCAGCCAGTCGGAATGATGCGGTGTACAGCCGGCCATCAACCTCGAATGAAACCGGGGCCAGGTTGCCTGTCAGGGTAAACACATCATCACACACGGTTCCGTGTGGATTGCCTGATGTACATGAACCCGAATTAAGAGTTTCGTTAAAATCAATGTTCAGGTTGGCCACATTCAACGGACCCACGTTCGGTGACAGCAGCTGGAAACTGGTAGTCAGTACGGCACTGGTCATGTGACCACCAAGCTCGGTGATGACGTTGTTGTAGTGAACCGCAGCACCGGTGTTGGTCCAGCCGCCATTGGTCATAATCTGCTCGAACATGGGAATCGGTACCGACCCGGAGTCAAGCGCCTGGGCGTCAAACGGACCGTTATCGGGCGCCATTGAGCCACCGAAGACGCCCTGCAGGCCGCTCTGTGCGCCACCGCCGGAACCGGTGCCCCAGGTCATCATGCTGGCCGTCCCGGCAATGCCGCTTGGCGTTTCAACAGATGTGTTGTCATACTGCAGACTGCAGGCAGCCTCTGCGCCGTTGTCACAGGTAGCGCCGCCAATCTGGAAGCCACCGTCTGAAATCCAGTCCCATGATTCGATCATGGAAGCAGACGCGGTGCCTGCGGACAGGCCGCCCATGGCCAGAACCAGCCCGGCGACCATTTTCTTCGTGTTACTGATAGTTTTCATATTCCTAACTCCCATATTCCTAACTCCTTGGTAGCACGTTGCGTTTCTTGGTCTCTCTGTGCGGGATAGTGCAGCAAGTGTGCCAGCTTATGAATAATCCTTTTATATCAGCGATGTATGAAATATCCCCTAAATCTCCATGCGTCCAAAAAGTGAAATGTGTAAGATTTTTCGACAGTCCGTGCGCGCCGCAACTGCGATCGTGCGTCAGGGCAGGTAGCGCCCCGGTGCGAGTATGCCATTGGGGTCAACAGCGGATTTGATGTCCGCAAAAAACCTGTCATACGAAGCCGTCTTCGGGGGCATCTTCCTCATTGCCTGGATACCCAATCGATACGGGTAGTAGCCGGCGGCACAAAACTGCGCCAGCATGTCATCGTGGCAGTCCATGGCCCGGCCGTCCTCACCGGGGATGTCACGGTCGTAGGCCAGATTCACCACGCAGTCCAGGCTTCGCTCGCTGATCAGAGTGATCGATACCGATGGCTCAAAACCATGGGCAAGCATGGTGGTCTTGACGATATCCCAGATGGCGGCGGCGTGGACGCCGCGGGTGGGGGCCACCGGCGCCAGCCACATAACGCCGCAGTTATCCTGCTCGGGGCTGAGGTCGGCCGATGCTTCGGGAAAGTCTTTCTTGCGCCAGTAATTGCTGGCCATCATCGCGGCCGAGGGCACGCCACGGGTCATGCCGAACACCGGCTTCAGCACCTTGAGAACTTCGGCCAATCTGACCCCGGTCAGCCGCTGATAGGGTTTGGCAAAACGCTCTGCCAGTGTCAGCAGGCGCTGATCGACGAAGCGCAGCCGTTGCACCTGACCACGCAGCTGGCGCCTGATGCGTTTGCGGGCATCCGCCACGGTGGCGCGCGTGCCGTAGAGCGCGCCCGATACGTTCCAGGAACCGCAGTCCCATTCCCTGACCTTGGCCTGCATGACATCCTGCGGCAGCGGCGTTGCGCCTTTTGCCTGTGTCCAGGGATAGCCCTGGGTGGCAGAAACAATCTTGTAATCATTGCCGATGTGCATGGCGCTGCGGATGGTGCCGTCCAGCCGCAACGGGCGTAGCAGTTCGATCAGTGCGGGCAGATCTGCTTCGTGCGCGATACGGCAGGAGAAGAACTGCATGTATTCCGGCTCGGGCATAAGCCAGATGGTGGCCTCAACAATCACGCCGAGGTTTGATTGCGTGAACAGCCCGTCATAATGCGGCCCCACGCCCCAGCGATAGGCACCCGTGGCGACAGCGTTGTCGAACTGGCCAAAGCCGGTGGTGAGCAGGTCGCCGTTGGGCAGCACTACCTGGAAGCCGCCGATGTTGGCAAAATGATCGGCATAGGGCGTATGGCCAAACCCCCGTTCGGCGATATTGCCGATCATGCTGTGGCGTGGCGTGGATCCGGTCACATCTAGCCAGTAGGGCGCATTGTGCTCGCGCAGATAATCGTAAAGCTGCTGCTGGGTTACCCCGGGCTCAACTCGCACATACCCCAGCTCAGCATTGTATTCGATGATACGGTCGAGGCGTTTCAGCTCCATGATAATGCAGCCGGCAGAAGGCGGTACCGTCGATCCGTAGCCGATATTCAGGCCGGTGCTGATCGGGTAAACAGGCACTCTGAACTCGTTGGCGATGCGCAGGCATGCCTGCACATCGGCAATGTTGGCGGGGCGCACCACCGCGGGTACATCGATATCGCAGTGAAACGTGGCACGCCGATATTGCTGTAAATCGGCGTCGCCGGTAACCACGTTGTCCTTGCCCAGCAGGGCGACGAATGCATCAAGCGCATTCCTGGCGCTTATTGACATGCCAACTACTCCTTGTCCTTGTTTTTTGTATGCCTGGTCCCGCCAGGTCCGACTGCGTTGTCAGTTCTCTCTCTCAGCTTGATTGGTCAGGTCTCATGAGGCAGCTTTTCAAACAGGGGCCTGGCCTGTAGCGTCGCCGCAAACTCTGAGCGCATCAGATTAAAATACTGGCGCAGCTCTTCAGGCGCATTGTTGAACAGCTCACTCATGTCTCCGTAGTAGGGCGCACGTACCCCGCGGAACTCAAAGTCTTCGCCGACGCGCCGGAAATGAATGCCGGCGCGTCGCATCATGACCGGCAGAAAAGGCTCCATGATCGCAAAGCAGTGCTTTCTGCCCACCACATCTGCCAGCGCTCCAGCGCCTACCATCAGAGACAGTGCCACCAGGGGCAGGGAGCGCAGCTCCGGCCCTGCTGCCCCAACGGCATCGATATTGCCGAACCGGGTGGACTGCTCACGGTTGCGACGGCGAAATGCGCTGTCCACAGCGAGTCGGGAGATTTCGCAGATGACATTGCGCTGTGTGGCAAATTCGTCCATGTAAGCCTGATGCAGGCTGTCACCGGCATGAATCTCCATGGGCAGCCTGTCGTCGCCTTCGAGCATGACCACACGCACGCAGCCTACCGGCACGCCGGACTGCCGGTGGGTGACCAGGCAATGCGCGGACTGATCGTCAAATTCGTCAATTTCTTCGCCATTGCTGGATGATTCCGGTGACTCGTAACCGAATTCTTCGCAGTACACGCGATAGCGTATGTGGTAGACCATATTGCGCTGCGCCTGGCTAACAGCGGGGGCCAGTTCAAAGTAGTGATTGAACTCTTCCAGGCGCGAAAGCCCGGCAGGTGCAGGGTTCGGTTTGGACATCATTACCATCCTGTGCGGGAGTTTAAGGTGCCAGACCTCTCATTTTCGTTTCACTATTTTCCAGAAATGCATCCAGTTGGTGCAGGAAACCGCTTAGCGCAGAATCAATCATTTGGTGGACGGTGTAAAAACCCTGCTGATCGCCGTAATAGGGGTCCGGAATATCGACTGCGCTGCCGTGCCGACGTGGAAGAAAACTCCCCAGCAATTGCACTTTTTCTGATACATCTCCGTCAGTCGTTCCCTCCCGAGACCAGGCATCGCGCGCAAACACGCGATTAATGTGGTCCAGATGCTCCCGTGCCATCACCACCACAAAGTCGCTGTTGTGCAGCAGCGCTGGTGTCAGCGCCCGGGCGCGGATGCCCGCTAGCGAAATCCCGAACCCGGCCGCCAGTTGCTGGACTCTGGGATCCGGCCGGCAACCGCGCCGTGCGGCCTGGGTGCCTGCCGAGCGCACGCGAACGCGTTTCTCCAGGCCCAGATCGCCGAGACGATGACGCAGCAGCGCTTCCGCCAGCGGGGAGCGGCAAATATTTGCAGTACACACGAACAGCACCTGTGCTTCAGGTCGCGACCATATCATTCAGAGACAACCGTTGTAACCGTTGTATTAGTGATGCAGTAATTTGATAATATTTGATAATAACCGCAAAGGCTGAGCCAACATTGACTGCCGGAGCGTGATAATTTCTGCATCGTTTTATGCATTGTCGTGTACAAAGTGTAGCAGAGTTGGAGCGCCAATCGGCACCCCCGCGCCAGGCAAGGCGCGCGTCGTTTTTATGTTAGGAAGCGTACATAAATTCACCTGCCACGGTCTTACAGGGAGATTTTACCGATGGTTGAACTTGTGCATGAACTGATCACCGCACAGGCTGAAGCCGATGGCAGCAGAACCGCCGTTGTGTGCGGTGAAACCCATGTGTCGTATTCGCAGTTGCAGGCGATGATGCAACAGGTGGCAAACGGACTGCTGGCCGTTGGTGTCGATGCCGGCGAACGCGTGGCCATCTATCTGCCCCCGCAACCGGAGACTGTTGCTGCCATTTTTGGCACGTCCTGCGCCGGTGCCAGCTTCGTGCCTGTCAACCCGTTGCTCAAGCCCGGACAGGTCAGTCATATTGTTGAACACTGTCAGGCAGGCGTGCTGATTACCTCCATGCAGCGACTTGCAACACTGGCTGAAAAAATCCCCGAATGGCGCAGCGTACACACGGTGATTGTCGTTGACGACAAGCTCGGCCCGCAAGACGTGGCGCTGGTCCGTGACGCCGAATGGATACGCCTGAGCAACTGGCAAAATCTGTTGGCGGCAAAACCATCGCGGCCCCATCGGCGCATCGACAACGACATGGTGGCAATTCTCTATACGTCCGGCAGTACCGGTAAACCCAAAGGCGTGGTGTTGTCGCACCGCAACATGGTGGCCGGGGCCCGCAGCGTAGCCGGGTACCTGGAAAACACCTCCGACGACCGGATCCTGGCCGTCTTGCCGTTGAGTTTTGACGCAGGCCTGAGTCAGCTTACCACCGCCTTCTGCGCGGGCGCCTCAGTGGTACTGATGAACTATCTGCTGCCTCGGGACGTGTTGCGGGCTGTGGCCAGATACCGCATTACCGGGCTGGGCGCGGTGCCCACGCTATGGACCCGGCTGGCGCAACTGGCGTGGCCCCCTGAGGCCGCCTCCTGTCTGCGTTACATTACCAGCACCGGTGGCGCAATGCCGGTAAGCACCACTAACGCCCTGCAACAGCATTTGCCCGACACGCGCATATATCTTATGTATGGTCTGACCGAGGCTTTCCGCTCGACCTATCTGCCGCCAGAGCAGATCGCGCACCGCCCCCAGTCCATAGGCAAGGCAATCCCGAATGCCGAGATACTGGTCGTCAACGAGGCCGGACAGTTGTGCGGTCCGGATGAGCCTGGAGAGCTGGTGCATCGCGGCGCGCTGGTGGCGCTTGGCTACTGGAAAGACCCGGATAATACAGCGCGCCGCTTCAGACCCTGCCCCGGGCAGGATACCGGTCTTACGGTTCCAGAACTGGCGGTGTGGTCCGGTGACCAGGTTGTGCAGGATGACGAAGGCTACCTGTATTTTGTCAGCCGCAAGGACGAGATGATAAAAACGTCGGGCTATCGGGTCAGTCCCACTGAAATCGAAGAGGTCGCTTACAGCACTGGTCTGGTGGCTGGTGCCATGGCGATGGGGCTGCCTGATGCGACGCTGGGCCAGCGTATATTGCTCATTGTCGCACCGGTCGATGACCGGGCTGACGAGAGTGCCGACTCCTCGGCACTGCGTGAACGGGTGTTGGACTGCTGTCGAAGGGAGCTGCCGGGTTTCATGCAGCCTGCTGAAATTGTTGTGCGCAAGTCTCTGCCGTACAATCACAACGGCAAAATAGATCGCCAGACACTCGCCGGTGAATATCTCGCAGGCCCCTGATCCAGGAATGTTGGCCGGGAAAATAATCGTTCGGCGAGTTATGTGTGTTTCCACACAGAACTTTCAAATCTAAAGCTGGACTATACCAGCTTCGTTATTCCCAACCGGGAACAGGAGCAAAATTACTAACAAAGGGATTCCCGAGAGGAGCAACCATATGATCGCTACCCCCCTCCTTGTGCAATTACGCCGGTGCTTGGCCATGTCTGTTACCCTGGTAGCGGCATTGCTGCTGTCGGCCTGCGGCAACAGCCAGCAGACGATTCCCGAGTCCGGCCCCAGGGATCACGAATACGTGATCGGCCCTGGCGATACGCTCGAGATTTTTGTCTGGGGCCAGGAAGAACTCAGCACCACCGGTATTGTGCGACCCGACGGCAAGCTGACCACGCGGTTGGTGGAGGACATGCAGGCCAGCGGCAGGACATCCACGGAACTGGCACGGCAGATTGAGGAAGAGTATTCCGAATACGTGCGCGAGCCCGTGGTCAGTGTGATTGTCCGTGGGTTTGTCGGGGTGCCCGAGCAACAGGTCAGCGTTATCGGTGAAGCGACCACACCATCAAGCGTCCCCTACGCTGAACACATGACCTTGCTGGACCTGATGGTTGCGGTGGGCGGCATGACGGAATTTGCGGCGGGCAACCGCTCAGTACTGATACGCAATATTAACGGCGAAGATCGGTCCTACGGCGTGCGTCTGGATGACCTGCTCAAAAAAGGTGACATATCCGCAAACGTAGCCCTGGAACCGGGCGATATCGTAGTTATTACGGAATCCTGGTTCTAATCCGTTTATTGGCGCCAACAGGGACAGAATAAATTATGCAGGATACATTCGCGCAACTGTGGAGCTACGTGCTTGGCATCTGGCGGTATCGCTGGGTCGCACTGATCGTGGCATGGGCAATCGCGCTCGCCGGATGGGCATTCATCGCCCGCATGCCCGAGTCCTACGTCGCCACCGCCCGGATAAATGTTGACACCGGGTCGCTGCTGCGGCCACTGATGCGCGGCCTCACAGTGACGCCGAATGCCGACGAACGCATTTCCATGGTCAGCCGGACGCTGCTGAGCCGACCGAATCTGGAACGACTCGCGCGGATGACCGACCTCGACCTGCAGGCGCGGACCGAGGCTGACAGGGACAGACTGATCAGACGTCTGCAGGACACCATCTCATTGCGGGGTTCCCGCGGCAACAACTCCCTGTATTCCATCTCGGTGACTCACCCCGACCGGGAAACGGCACGGCGGCTGACGCAATCGCTGATTACCGTTTTTGTCGAGACGTCCATGGAAGACCAGAGCTCCGACAATACCCAGACCCAGGCGTTTCTGGATCAGCAGATTGCCGAATCGGAAGCCAGGCTGATCGCCGCCGAGAACCGTTTGGCGGAATTCCAGAAAACCAATGTCAGCATGCTGCCCGGCGAGCGCGGGAACTACTATTCCCGTTTGCTGCAGGCGCGCACTGCACTGGAAGAGGCGCGTCTGCAGTTGCGGGAGCTGGAGAACCGTAGTGCCGAGCTGGCCCGCCAGCTGGAGAATGAAGATCCGGTGTCCGTTGCGGGTAGCGGGCTGGCAGCAGGCGACCAGGCGCTTAATGACCGCATAGAGTCCATGCAGATGCAGCTGGATGGCATGCTCACCCAGTACACCGACCGACACCCGGAAATCCGTTACCTGCAGGGGTTGATTGCCCAGTTGGAAGCAGAGCGACAGGCGCGCTATAAAGAAGCCCGCGACAATCCGTCGAGCACCAATGGAGAGTCCGTGCCCAGCGCGGTGTACCAGGATATGCGCTCCCTGCTGGCAGAGACCCGGGCGCAAACAGCGTCGCTGGAGGTTCGTGTAGCGGAATACGAAGAGCGTGTGCAGAACCTGGAGGCACACGTCAATCATATCCCGGACGTTGAAGCCCAGCTCACCCAGTTGAACCGCGACTATGACGTCATCAACCGGCAGCATCAGCAACTGCTGGAGCGCCGCGAATCGGCGCGGATGTCAGAGGACCTGCAACGGAACGCGGGTGACGTCACTTTCAGAGTGATCGATCCGCCCTTCGTGCCCCTGCAACCCAATGAGCCCAACAAACCGCTGCTGAATGCGGGCATTCTGGTAGTGGCACTCGGCAGTGGCGGCGCGCTGGCATTTCTGCTCACGTTACTGCATCCCATTGTCACCGACGCCCGCATGCTCGCGCAGACAAGCGGCATGCCCCTGCTCGGCAGTGTTTCCTACGTCAAGTCCCGCGCTGAAGTTCGCAAGGACCGCCTGGCACTGACGGCATTCGTTGTGGGTGTGCTTGGCCTGCTGCTGGCATTTGCCGCAGCATGGGCAGTGCCCGGCCTGTTAGGCTGATCGTGCGGGTTGAAGCATAAAAAGCTGATGCATAAAAAGCTGGTCCAGAAAGTGACAGGTTCCAAACTCAATCGCGGTCCGGTCCAGTATCGACCGGGCCCGGCGAATACAGATGGCAGAGGACGGACATGAGTACAATTGAGAAAGCACTTGGCAACCGCCAGCACACGCCGCCTGCAGCGTCACCGGAACCGAAGGTGCCGGTCGGGGCACAGATGACGCACAATAAAAACGCAGACGTCGACATACCTTTCGATCAGCTGCACGATAACGGTTATCTGACACCAACCAAGCCCCGCAGCACCGTGGCCGAAGAATTTCGTGCTATCAAACGGCCATTGCTGAAAAATATTTCCGGCATGTCGGCCGCGCCCATCTCTCATGCCAATCTCATCATGGTCACCAGTGCATTGGAGGGAGACGGCAAAACATTTTCATCCCTGAGCCTCTCCATGAGCATGGCTATGGAGCAGGATGTGACAGTCCTCTATATAGACGCGGATGTGCACAAAGCATCAGCCGGCCAGGTGCTGGGGGTGCCGGAGGATACGCCAGGGCTGATCGATATCCTGCTGGGGGATGCGCAGCCGGAGGACGTTATCCTGACCACTTCGATACGCAATCTGCGCTTCATGCCTGCCGGCAGCCGCCACGAGAAAGCCACCGAACTGCTGGCCAGCGAAAGAATGCATCAGCTGATGCAGGAGCTTGCCAGTCGTTATTCCGATCGCGTTATCGTGTTTGATTCGCCGCCCCTGCTGTTAACCAACGAATCCGGCGTGCTGGCCAGTTTCATGGGGCAGATCGTTTTTGTGGCGGCGGCAAATCGTACGCCGCAACATGCGGTCAAGGAAGCGCTGGAGCGTATAGGCAAAGATAAGATGGTTGCCGTGATGCTGAACAAGGCACCCCGACATCGCTTCAACCTGTTTGGTATCGGTTCGGGTTATGGGTCAGGTTACGGGTATGGCTATGGGTATGGTTACGGCTACGGCCATGACGCTGCCAGCAGCGAGGTGACGCACCGATGAAGCCTTGCACTGCCCTGATGACCGGCGTTGTTGTCAGCCTTTCCTGTCTGTCAGAACTATTGGCCGCCGAATGGGAAAAGCAGGCGGGCCTGTCCGTAGGTGCGGAGTTTTCAGATAACATCTGTCTCAGCGATGACGACCGGCAGAGCCGGGGCTACGGCACCCTGACGCCGGACGTCAGCCTTCGTGGCCAGGGCGCGCGCACCAACGTGGGCCTGGATGCCAGTGTGCGCTTCAGCACGCTGGGGGACAGTGATATCGACTGTGCCGGTGGTCAGGGATTCACACAGGGTGATCGCCAAACCTTCATACCGCGGCTGCGTTATCACGGTGACTACGAGCTGATACAGGACTGGCTGACCCTGGAGTCCGATGCCTCTGCCCGCACCAGAAACCTCGACCCGTTTGCGCCGGGTGACCCGGATACCTTTGATGGTCGCGGCAACACCAATGTTGTTTATCAGTACGGGGCCGGGGCACTGATTCAGCGCCGGTATTTTAACAGCGCCGATCTGCGGGTCCGCTACCATTACAACGAACAGAACAACGACGCACAGCGCCTGGGTGACAGCAGCCAGAACCTCGGCGAATTCAATCTGAACACGGAGCCGAGCAATAACCGGTTGACGTTTGGCCTGTCAGGACGTTACCGCGAGGTGGAATACGAAGGCACTGAGACCGTGCCACCCTTTGAAAATACGCTGTCTTCCGCAGAAGTGAGCGCATCGCTGCGGCTGGGTGCAAGTTGGCAGATCTCTGCCCTGGTCGGCGAGGAGAGCAATGAGTTTGTCAGCCTTCGGCCCGAGATCGACGGCGAATACTGGGACGCCAGCCTGCGCTGGTCTCCCAATGAGCGTGTCGAGGTAAACGTGGGCACGGGCGAGCGCTTTTTTGGCACCACCCCGCACGCGAGTATTCGCTATCGCCACCGGCGCAGCGAGTTAATAGCCGACTACAACCGGCGCCTGAGACTGCCCCGCGATCTGCGCGGTGGCAGTGGTCTTACCGGCGATCGGTTCGGGTCAGGGTTTGATCCGGCGCTCGATCCCGCTTTTGACCCGGCGCTTGATCCAGCTTTCGATCCGGTTTTAGGGCCCGGTTTTGGTCCTGGAGAATTCCCGGACACACCGACTTTTATTGGTAACACGCCGATTATTAACGAGCAGTTGCGACTTACCTATCGTTATACCGGCCAACGCACAACAATCGCGGTCACTGCGACCAACTCGCAGCAGCAGCGTCTCGCAGACCTGGCGGACGCAGAGTTTTCCACGCTGGGGCTGTCACTCACCCGGTCTCTGTCATCCAACCTGTCCGCCACTGCCAATTTGCGCGTGCGTGAGGGGGAGGGGCGAGGCGACAACGCCATCAGCACATTCCGTGAACCGGCGCAGACCTGGCGCGCCGCCTTTGGCCTCAATCGACAGCTGGGAAGGGACACCAACATCAGTATGAGCTACGAACACACCCGTAGGGATTCAGAGAGTGAATTCAGCAATTACACAGAAAACCGGTTGGTACTGACGGCAAGACACCGATTCTAGACACGGGCTGTATCACCAGGGTATCAGCTGCGGCGAAGCGTCAGTTCAAGACGATTAAGCTGTTTCAGCAGGCGCCTGTCCTGTAATGGATAATAGAACCAGGGCTTTTCAAGTTTGCGTTCACTTTCCAGCGTAAGCACTGATTCGGCCAGCGGCAGCTGATCGTCAGCGCGGGCGCAGAACGCGGACGACTGTTGCTCTGACATGATCTGCAACGGGTAAAACCCGCAATGCCGGCTGCGCTCGGCATATTTCATGGCCGCCGTGCGCCGTTTGCCGCGCCATGCTGGCGCACCCGGCAGCCACGCAACAAAGGGATTACGCACATACCCCATCTGCTGGAAATGCTGCCGGGCCTGCTGCTCATTACCCGATTCGCGCGCCCTGAACTGCCAGTCCGCCTGTCGTAACAGACCCACCTGTATCATGAAGATATCCGAATACCAGGCGCCGGCACTGCGCTGCTCACGGTCAATCAGATAGACCTGTTTGTTGTCATCGTAACGAACCTGGCTTGTACCTGCCGGCTTCAGGCTTTTGATAAAGGCCGGCTGCAGAAAGCCCCGATGCGCGCCGCTGCTGAACAGATGGTGCCAATGTCCGATTTCACCGGGACAAAGCGGTCGCACCATCTGCATGTCGTCCTGCAGGGTGCAGATCAGCGTGTCGTCACTGAGTGCCTGCCATGCCTGCTGCATATTGTAGTAGAGGCCGCCGTGCTTGCCGCCCGTGCCGTCCGCAATCGGTTGCACGACTGTCACGTCTTTATCTTTGTCGAGCCGGGACAGCAGCTGCCGGGTCAGCGGATCGGTGCTGTTGTCGTCATACACGGTAATGGCACAGTCGGGCGCGCAGCGGCGGATGCTGTTGATGCAATGGGCCAGGAATTCGCCGCGGTTAAACGAGAAAACCAGGAAGTGCAGGGGCCAGCCGGTGTGCTTGGTATCGGTCACGGTATCCCTATTGTGGGGGGTGGCGTTGGCGTCGAAGTTGGTTGCCGGCATTATAGGGAGAGTTGCCGGGCAAGCAAAGCCAGCGTCGCTCCGCCATTTGCGCCCCGGCCACACTAACCGGTTGACACCTCCGGCATCGAGGTATAAATTGCGCGACATGAGCACAGCCACTAGCAAGACCTCAGCCAACCCCCGCAGCAGCACCCGCCAGGTGCCCAATTACGGCAACCCAGCCTATTGGCAGGGCACCATCAAAATGTCGCTGTCCAAGTTTTTTGTGTTGTCCGTGCTGCACCGCCAACCCATGCATGGGTATGAAGTGGTGCAGGCGGTGGAGAAAAGCACCGGCGGCTGTTGCAGTCCGTCGGAAGGCACGGTGTACCCCATGCTTAACGAGTTTGAGGCCGGCGGTTACCTGAGCTGTGATACTGAAACCGTGCAGGGGCGGGCGCGCAAGGTGTATTCACTGACACAGAAAGGTCGCGATGCCTTTCAGGTCGCGGTGCAAGCCTGGCAGGAAGCCACACGCTGTATTCTGGACAGCCGTTCGGTGGCAGATGCGTCGAACGCAGATACCTGTTGCAGCCCGGCCACCAAAGCAGGGCAGTAAGCGTTTTTTTATGAACATACCTCGTAGATCGATGCCTAGAGGGAGAAGGTAAGTGTCGGAACCCAAGCGTTTACCGATTGTATTGTCGCTGGGCCTGGCGCAGACGCTGGGCTGGGGGTCGACCTATTACCTGCCAGCGATTCTCGCCAACCCGATCGCCGAAGATCTGGGCATCAGCAGTGGCAATGTGTTCGGCGCATTTTCCCTGGCGCTGGTGCTGTCAGCAGTGCTCGGACCGATGATTGGTCGCCGTATCGACCACCGCGGCGGGCGTCCGGTGCTGGTCGCCTCCAGTGTGATATTTGCCCTGGGTCTGGTGCTGCTCAGCCAGGCGATCGGGCCGGTCACCTTATGGCTGGCATGGCTGATCATCGGGGTGGGCATGGCCATGGGCCTTTACGAGTCGGCATTCTCGACCCTGGCCGGTATCTACGGTAGCAACGCCCGCAATGCCATCACCGGCATTACCCTGATCGCAGGTTTTGCCAGCACCGTCTGCTGGCCGATAACAGCGGGACTGGAAAGTGCGCTGGGCTGGCGCGGCGCCTGTCTGGTCTGGGCCAGCGCACATATTCTGCTGGGCTTGCCACTGAACCGCTTCATGTTGCCGCGGCTGAAAAAGTCCCGGGTAATCGCCACCGATGACACGCTTCAGCCGCCTGCCAACGGCAGGCTGACCATGGCGCTGCTGGCCTTTGTGTTTGCCGTCACCTGGTTCACCAGCACCGCCATGGCCGCGCACCTGCCCAGGCTGTTGCAGGAAACCGGTCTGCCGCTGGCTACCGCCGTACTGATCGCCGGCCTGGTCGGGCCCGCGCAGGTCGGCGCCCGCTTTCTGGAATACTCGCTGCTGCAGCGTTTTCACCCCCTACTGTCCGCCCGCATGGCGTCGATGACGCATCCAGTGGGTGTCGTGTGCTTACTGGCTTTTAATTCACCGCTGGCGTTTATTTCGCCGCTGGCCGTCGTGTTCACAGTCTTGCACGGTGCCGGCAACGGCATCCTGACCATCGCCAAAGGCACCTTGCCGCTGGCCATATTCGGGCCTCAGGACTACGGCCTGCGGCAGGGCTGGCTAATGATGCCGGCGCGCGCCAGCCAGGCATTTGCCCCGGTGGTATTTGCCGTGCTGATTGATGATTTTGGCATCCATGCGCTGCTGCTGTCGGCAGCGCTGGGTTGCCTGGCGTTTGCCGCGCTGATGTTCATCAGGCCAGTTGCGTCGGCGCCCGCCCCGACGACCGCCCGTTAACGATTACACAAGCACCCTGTTGATAAAGGAGTCATTTGCATGAGAGTCAGAACACTGCCAGAGCCCGATCATTTGCCGGCACTGGATACCCGCTACCTGCAGAAAAAAGCCGACGCCCTGCAGCACGCCTGTCTGCCGCATCCGCCGCGCATCCTGCTGTTGTATGGCTCCCTGCGCGAGCGTTCATTCTCGCGGCTGGCCACCGAAGAAGCCGCGCGCATCCTGCGCTTTCTGGGCGCGGATGTGAAAATATTTGATCCTTCCGATCTGCCATTACCCGATCAGGTGGCAGGCGATGCGCACCCGGCCGTGCAGGAATTGCGCGAACTCGCCATCTGGTCGGAAGGGCAAGTGTGGTGTAGTCCCGAACGTCACGGACAGATCACCGGCGTGATGAAAACCCAGATCGATCATCTGCCGCTGAGCATGGGCGCCGTGCGTCCGACCCAGGGCCGCACCCTGGCGGTGATGCAGGTCAGCGGCGGCTCGCAGTCCTTCAACTCGGTTAACACCCTGCGTCTGCTTGGACGCTGGATGCGCATGTTCACCATCCCCAACCAGTCCAGCGTTGCCAAGGCCTACCAGGAGTTTGATGACAACGGCCGCATGCGTGCCTCGCCCTACTATGAACGCATCGTGGATGTAATGGAGGAACTGATCCGCTTTACCTTGTTGCTGCGGCCGCACAGTCAGGCGCTGGTCAACCGGTATTCAGAGCGCAAGGCGGCGGATTTGCCAGTGTCCGCCGAACAGGACGTGGTCGCCCGGATATAACAGCCGGGTCGGGCAACCCGTTAGGCATAGCGCCTCCACGGTCGCAGCTGCGCCTTGGCCCTGCGTTACGCCGCAGCAATATCCTGAAACGCCTTCACCAGCACCTCGGGGTCCTGCGCGCCGGAGATCAGGTATTTGTTGTTGACGATGAAGGCAGGCACGGAGGAGACGCCGGCCTGCTGGTATTTGGCTTCGTCGTCCCGCACCGCCTTGGTGTACTGGTCAGATGCCAGTACCTGCCGGGCTGCATCGGCGTCCAGCCCCACCCGTTCGACACAGCTGATCAGCACGCTGGAGTCAGAGACATCCTGCGCCTTGCCGAAATAGGCTTCGAACAGGGCCTGTTTCATCTCGGTCTGCTTACCGTGTTCATCAGCCCATTTGACCAGGCGGTGAGCATCAAAGGTATTGGCGGTCAGGCGCTCCTGCAGTTTCTCAAAGTTGATGCCCAGCTCTTTGGCAATCGACATCATGTTGGCCTGGGCATCGCGCATCTCGTCCTCGTTGCGGCCATACTTTTTGGCCAGCGCCGGCAGGATGGGTTCGCCCTGGCCATCGTGAGTCGGGTTAAGCTCAAACGCATGCCACCGCACCGTGAACTCATAGTCCGGCGCCAATTGCTGCATGGCGCGCTGCAGGCGGGCATAACCAATCGCACACCAGGGGCAGGCGATGTCGGAAACAATGTCTATCTGCATATTGGTCATGGGGGATCCTTCAGTTCGGGCGCCACATTACGTAACCGCCAGCCGCTTTCGCGCGCCGCAGCATTTCCATCAACGGCGCAGCTCGGGCGGGCAGAGCGACCGCTTCAGGTTCACCGCCTTCCTCATCCTCATCGTCATCGTCGTCGGTGTCCTGCAAGGCATCGTCGGCCGGTTCTTCCTGTGCACGCGCAATGGCTGAGTTCAGGCTATCCAATGCACGGGCCAGTGCTTCACCGCTGACCGCCCCTTCCGTGCTGCCACCATGGCCCATGGCGGTTAACAGTTGATCGGCAGCATCTTCGAGCATGACAAAACCAGCAGTCTGCTCACTGGTAAATTTTATCAACATACTGGAAGCTCCTTATCCTTGAGTGTGTAATGCAGGTCCATAGCGTTCACCGTTCACTATTTACTACCACGAAAAGTGATCATCGCTCATGCCACCACGAGATAGCAACCTCGACTCCAGCCGCTTTGCCTGGCGGATCAGCGCTTGCCCGGCGCAAGGTTCATTGTCTGATCTGTTCACACAGGCTTTACGTATTATCAGACCAATAAGCAAAATCACTATATACCAACACATACCGGAGCGGAATCTAATTGAAAAAGGTTACAGGTTTACTGCTGGCAGTTTTAGTACAAGCTTCCTTCGTGCAAACAGCATTGGCACAGGAAGAAAAAACGGCGTTGGTGCCTTTACCCTCGCTCGACGACTTCACCAGAGGTGATGATGGCTGGGCCTTCGGGCTGGGCCTGGGTGTTGAATACGAGACTGCCTATGAAGGCTCGGATGAATTCGGTTTGGAAGCCCAGCCTGCTGGCGCAGTGCAATGGCGCAGAGGCGATAACATTTTCTACTGGGCAGGTGAAGCACTGGGGTGGCGGGGACTGCGTTCTGATACATGGCTATTCGAGGCCACTGTAGCTTTCGAAGAAGGGCGGGAAGAAGGTGATTCCGACGATGGCCGACTGGATGGACTCGGCAATACGGAAGAGGGCACTGAGTTCGTGCTGCAGGCGCGTCGTGCTTTTGATGCCAACTGGCGTTACTGGCTGGATGGTCGGGTGGTAACCGGTGACAACGGCACGCTTGGTCTGTTCGGCGCAGGACGCCGTTTCGGCAATCAGAGCGACGGAACCGGTTCAGAACTTGGGGTCGTTGCGGTGTTTCACGACAGCGAGCGTGCCAATCGAGACTTTGGCATCAATGCACGGCAGTCAGCTGCATCGGGACTGAATCAGACTAATCTGAGCTCGGGGTTCCGTTCGATTGGCCTGAATTACACGTACCGCAATTACATCAACGAGAACTGGCAGATTTTTGGCGAAGTGCTTTATGAGCTCTTCAGCAGCGAGGTTCAGGATAGCCCGATCGCTCGTAGCAATTTTGAAGGCGAGATAGGCGTCGGATTTATTTACGTCTTCTAGAGCGCAGGGCGCTACGATTTCATTTCCAACCTTGAACCCAGTTATCTTCGTTTTCCAGTTCTTTCCAGTCTATCAGCTCCGATCGATTGGAAAGAACTGCCTCCATCAAGCAGCGACGGACATCGCTACCTTCATCGAATTCAAGCTTCGTTACGAGAAAGTGCTTCTCTTTTTTAACTGGCTTAACAGCTGTCCATTTACTATTGAGCAATTTTCTGGGATTGAATTTATTCATGTACACCCTCGCCTAAGGCTGTTGCAGCCACGCGTCCGTTGATCCAAATCAGCAATACTCCCGCTCAATGTGCCAGAATAACATTTTTGGAAGTCTGTCTCCCGGAGCTTCCCCTCGTGCAAATTGATCCACAGCCACCAGTACAGCTCTCAATTCCGACCTCCGGGATCTTCGTATTTCTCATAATTACGCTTTTCCTCGCCACCTGGTCGCCGGCGATCGACGCTGTGCGATGATCTCCAGGCGCACTTTGTTGACCGGTCTTGGTGGCTTCGCGCTTGCGGCGGGGGCTTGGGGTACGGGCGCCTATCGAGCCACGATGGCGGCAGCAGAAGCCCGCATCGTTCGGCGCAGCACTGTCATTGAGACAAGCGCAGGGGCGTTAGAGTACGCAATTGCGGGGCACGGGCCGCCGCTTATGATGATCCATGGAACGGGCGGCGGGTTCGATCAGGGGCTGCTCTTTGCCCATGGTCTTCTTGAAGCGGGCTTCCAGATCGTTGCGCCGTCGCGCTTCGGTTACCTGCGCAGCGCGTTCCCCGAGGATGCCTCACCTGCGCACCAGGCGGATGTGCTCGTGGAATTACTCGACTATCTCGATATCGGTCGGATCGCCGTTGCGGGGGGCTCGGCGGGGGCGCTCACAGCAGCCGAGTTTGCACTGCGCCATCCGGAGCGCTGTTCGCATCTTGTCCTCATCGTGCCCGCATCGAACCTGACGGGCCGCGACCCGGTGGAATTCAGCGCATTACAGAGTGCTTTGGTCGAGCGCGTGCTGAGTTCGGATGTCTGGTTCTGGTCGTTCGCAACATTCGCCTCGCAGACGCTGCTGCGCACACTGCTGGCAACCGATCCGAACCTACTGGCCAGAGTTACTCCCGAAGAAAGCCTCCGGGCCGACCTGATCCGCGAAGGCTTGATGCCGATCAGCCGCAAGACTGACGGTTTGCGCAGCGACGGTTTCTGGGCCGGAACGCCCTCGACAACAGCTTTCGAAAATATAGCCGTGCCGACGCTGATCGTGTCGTGTGAAGACGATCTCTTCGGCACGGCTGAAACTGCGCGGCTACTGGACAACCGGATACCTGACACGCGCTTGGTTGTCTTTCCCGACGGCGGACACATCTGGCTTGGTCACGACGCTGAGCTGACCCGGGAAATATGCGAATTCGTCACTTGTTGATCTTACTTTCACGGGCCGGAGTCGATACCACGATAGATACTTTATTGAAGCCATGCCACGGCGTCTTCGACGCTCTCGAAGAACCGTATCGAGGTATGTCTTTTGTGGTCCCTTATTAGCTCGGTCACGCGCTCGCCAAGGTTGTGCCTGTTTGGAATGACGAAAGCAGCCTTGAATTTGTAGTTGACGAACTTTTGAAATACATCTCCTGCGGTGCCATTTCGCAAATCAAAAAAGTCCGGACAAATGTCGGACTCCGTGAAAACGCAGCCCTGCAGACCGCTGCCTATTACATCCAATGCGTCCGCGGATGTTTCCAGGTACAGCCCGTTGTCTTTCGCCATCAATGAGGTCGCAGTTGTCATCATATCCACCTAACGTTCGACTAACCGGAAAAAATTCGTAATGGCATCTTTGTGCGGCTCTTTGCACAAAAGTTGGCAACGGGAAATTGTGATCTTCAACCGCTTTTGCCTTGAACTCGTTGGTGTACTGCCACGTTCTTCTTGGCTAGAAGCTTGCGAATTGCGCAAAAAGCTGGCTGGCCTCCGGCAACTCGCCTATCGGCACATATTCGGAGACCTCAGAATATTCTTGCCACATTTCCAATACCTTGGAATTCGAGTGAGCCGTGTCAATTGCCTCTTGCGAAACCCACTCAAACACTTCAACAACCGTCCCGTCTTCTGCCCTCATCAGAACCGAGTCTCGATCAGTCGCTAACCCCTCATTCCTGAGCCTTTCCACATGTGTTTGCATCAATGCATCAAGCTCTTTTTCCTTTCCAGGCTTCGGTCTATATCCGACGATAACGATCACACCCATGACTCTGCTCCAATGTCAACTCGGACACATAACGCCATAGGTACCGGCGCGGCGCAGCTTGCTGCGTCCGGCGCCAAAGGCGCGAAGTTCATTGATTGGTTAGGTGCATTTCTCATCGTTTGCGTGCGACAACGATAATGTGAGTGCCTGATTCCACTAGTCCGGGCGACGCGCAGGCCTCTATTTCCATTCCAATCAGCTCCCTCCACTTCTCTGGATCTTGTCGGATGTTCTCGAGGGTGTCGATATGTGTAGACGACAGACTATTCGAAGCCGACATGCCAGTTACCTCAAATCCGGTGGCTTCAAGTACACACCGGAGTTCCTCGGCTCTATACATGTGGAAATAGTGGCCTGTATATGGCTCGGTCTCAGGAGTGACGTCACCAGTCTTGATCAGTTCGGAGAAATCTCGTGAACTAATGTTAGGGAAGAACCGATGTAAAGTACCCCAGAGAGACATGACACTAGCGATCACCAGACCGCCTGATCTTAGCACCCTGTGACACTCAAGAAGCGATCGCTCTGCCTGATCAAACACATAACTCAGGGGCCCACCATAGGCGACTATGGCGTTAAAGCTGTCAGATGAGAAAGGCTTCAGGTTCGTTACGTCAGCCTTAACCCAATCGGTTACGGATTCGTAAAATCCGAGATTTTTCGCATTCTCCCGGTTTGCTTCCAATTGCACCATGGAGATGTCACTCACGAGAATGCGGCAGCCAAGCTCATGCAAGGTCTGTGTAAACCTACCTGGACCAGCGCCCACCTCAAGAACATCCATACCAAGGTTGAGATAAGATTTGAGGTAGTGGCTGTGTACTTGCAGCTTTACCTCTTCCTCAGGAGTCTTAACCATTCTGCGCCATTCGGGAGCAGCGTCCTTGCTATAGAACGCCTCAATTTCGTCGGCCTTGTACTTCGACATTTCCACGCTGTATCTTCCTTGCTCTAGACTACTTTGCACCTAACGCTCCGCTAATGCGCACCGCCCGCGGCATCGTCATTCAGCGGTTTGTTAGCAGCTTCTGCCTTTAAACGCTCAACCAGCCAGACCTTTATAATAGATTGCCGAGTAACACCAATACGCGCCGCCTCACGATCCAATGACTCTACTACCCATGAAGGGAAGTCGACGTTGATACGCTTCTGATCCTGGTTTGCGCGACGCGCCGTGGATAGATCAAGATCATTAATGATGTCTTTTTTGCCCTGGTCGAACTTCTTGTCAAAATCTTTAGCTTTCATACAGCTCTACCTCTCTTGTCCGGGAACGCCTTACAGAAATGAGCCGAATCGTTCCGTTTCTGTAGGTGACGACGGCAGACCAGTGCTTGTGGCCTATACGGCCTATGACCAAAAACCGAGGTTCATCATCGGATCTGGCCCGGATCTCCAGCAGATAAGGGTCTTCCCATAAATACTGGGCATCCAGAAAGTCGATACCATGTTTCTCAAGATTTGCCTGACTTTTGTCGTCGTCGTACTCGAAATCGCTCATGAGTATAAATTATTCCTTTTTTACTCAATTGGCAAGGGAGGTGGATTTCAGGTGGCTGCTAACGCCCGCCATAAGCGGCCGAGTGAAACGAGGTCCGGCGCACAAAGTGCGCGAACTTAATGGCCTGGTTACGTGTGGCCCTAAAAATAGTCACTGCCTTTAATCCTTACCGCCAATAACGATCAGCTCAGCGCGACCGGGAACTCTTGATTTGTGGGCGATGCCAGCTGGAACCGTATATGACTCCCCTACCTCCAACTTCACGGTGTTTGACTCGAAGTCGAGATATACGACACCGCTAAGCACAACGAACATTTCATCGCTAGTTTCGTGCACATGTAGCGGGCCTTCGAAATTCTCCATCACTCTTGCAAATGCAGGGCTGCCATTGACCTGTCCAATCGAAACGGCTGTAAACGATCCCTCTGCATTTCCCAGCTGCGGGAAAATTGTATTCATTGGCCTCTCCAGTCACGCATGAACACATAACGCCCTTCATCAGCGGTGCAACCGCAGGTTGCATCCGGCGCCGAAGGCGCGAACTGAAAGAGATTGTTAGAGCCTCTGGAAAATATTGATGTCCTCAATGGGTGCTGGCCATCCGGATATAATTTATGTCCCATTCCGTTTCGTCCTGATACTTGAATCCATGGCGTTTATAGAAACTGTTTGACTCACTGTCTCGAAGCGCTGTAACTAAAACCGGTAGACGCAATTGATCTGCTGTGTTGAAAATGGTTTGAAGTACTTTCCCACCAATTCCACGCCCTTGATAGTCTGGTTCAATATATAGGTGGTCCAGTTTCAGACCACCTGCCTCCGGCTTCACTACTACGAATCCGACCCTAAGCCCGCCAAAGTTTATAAATCTTGTGTACTCGGGATTAAACTCTGACGCAAATCTTTCTCTGGCTCGATCCGGATCAAATCTCCCAACTTTCGTGAGACTGTCGCGCATAGCAGCTATCCGTATTCTCACAAGTTCATCCAAGTGCTCCTGGAAAGCGGCTTCGAACTCTAAAATCATAAACGATTCCATTCATTCATAATTGGGCAACCTTTGGCTCTGGGTGCTGAAGGCTCAAACGCCGTTCATAACCGGCGCGGCCGCAGGCCGTGTCCGGCGGCAAAGGCGCGCAGTTGATGACTTTGTTAGGCAACGCTATTTCCATGTACCACCAACCTGTAGCCGCAGTCTAAACTGGTTTTCCCCAGCAGCGATTGATACTTCTTGTGCCACTTACCGGACTGAATATCTGTAGTGAGACGGCTCAGCCCGCTTCTGATGTCACCAACTCTTGAAAATGTCGAAATTGCCTGCCTAGCGGCTGGTATCAAGTACATTTCAGGACGCCGCCAATAGGCGCACATAAATCCATCAGTGCAATCATACGGAATTTCCAGACCCTCATCGGTAGTATCCGGCCCCAGCCATTCAGTTAGTTGATCTACTGATGGGAATAGCTCGACGTCGATGCTAGCAATCTCCGGGAGGTAGTCGGGCAGCCAAAAATCACCGAAATCTCCATTCCAAGTTAGGACGATGACTTTGCCGCGCGTGACGCGTTTCAATTCCCGCAGGCCTTTCTGAATGTCATGCCAGTGATGGATGGTTAAAATCGCTAGGGACGTGTCAAAGCTATTATCGTCAAAAGGCAGATGCTCAGCTGAACCCTGCAGCGCTTTTGCCTTTGTCGCAGCCCGTCTCGCTATCATTTCGCGTGACGGTTCAACGGCAGTTACGTCGCAGTCAACTGGCTCATAAGAGCCTTGACCCGCGCCAACGTTTAGGACCTTTTCACCTGGCACAATATGCCTGCGTATCGCAGCATCAATGCGAGTATCCGCTACTCTGTAGTTGATATACTCCGGTGCTAGTGTGTCGTAGTTGACGCTCATGGAAGTTGCCTAACGCCCTTTATTCAGCGGCGTGACCGCCAGGTCACGTCCGGTGTAGGCCCAGCAGGGCCGGAACGAACTGCAATTAATTGTTAGTGCGGCTTGCAGATTGTGTATATGCTGGTAATATACATCCATGGTTGACTCGACGCAAATTACCGGATTCGATTGGGATGACGGCAATGCCCGGAAAAGTAGGGATAAGCACGCCGTGCGCCAATCGGAGGCAGAACAGGTGTTTTTCAACCAGCCTCTTCTGATTATGCCGGACCACAGGCATAGCCAGGATGAGACTCGATACCATGCGCTGGGCGTAACGGATGACCGACGGCAGTTGCACATTACATTTACCTTGCGAGGTGCTGGGAGTCTGATCCGAGTGATTTCCGCCCGTAATATGCACCGTAAGGAGCGGAAGATTTATGAGCAAAGCTAGAAAAACGCCAGAGTTCAAAAACGAAACCGAAGAGCGTGCTTTCTGGGAAAGCCATGACTCAACAGAGTACGTTGACTGGAAGCAGGCCAAACGTGCGCAGTTTCCGAACCTGAAACCTTCCACCAAAACTATTTCCCTTAGACTGCCTGAGTCACTTTTGGATCGAATCAAGATCGAGGCGAACAAGCGAGATATGCCTTACCAGTCTCTGATCAAGGTCTGGCTCTCTGACGACGTGGAAGAAAGCCGCCGCCCCTGACGAGCACTACCGCCCATGGTAATGTGCCAGCGCACAACGTGTGGTGGTCACATTCACCTGATGGTTATGCTGCATCAAGTGGACGAATGCGCGAGACTTCTTTCTTTAGCGCTTGACCAGCTTCCCACAGGTCAACGGCGCGCTGCGCGTTCAGCCAGAATTCGGGTGAATTACCAAACAGCCGCCCCAAGCGAATTGCCATTTCGGGACTAACTGCCCTGCGCTCACGCAGCAGCTCATTCACGGACTGGCGCGATACGCCCAGCGCTTCCGCTAGGCGAGTAACTGTAAGGTCATAGTCCGGCAGGAAATCTTCTCGCAGCATTTCACCTGGATGGGTGGGCCTGCGCTTCATGCCGCCGGTATTGGAAATAGCCATTCTCATCACCTCATTCTAATGGTAGTCGCAGACTTCCACGTCATAGGCATCGCCGTCTTCGAATCGAAAGCAGATGCGCCACTGATCATTAATCCGGATCGCGTGCTGGCCCTGACGCTCATCATACAAGGGATGTAAGCGGTTGCCGGGAGGAACCTTCAAGTCTTCCAGCCGCTCAGCCAAATTAACGTATTCGAGCTTGCGTGCGCCCCTGCAGTGTATGTCAGGGGGGAATTTCTTCGATTTCCCAGTGCAATACAGCTCTTGGGTATGCTTGTCTGCGAAAGTTTTGATCATCGGACAAATTGTACGCTGTCACGTGACGCGTTTCAATATCCTCGCTGTGGCGTGTTCTTGGGCGCTGCATAACGCCCTTGTTAATAGGCAAGTGGCTTTGCCGCTTGTCCTAGAGCCCCGAAGGGGCGATTGAACTGATTGTTAAATAGCAAGTGGCGCATCACTATGAGCCTCTTTGTACGACCTAACTATCAGCTCCACATCTTCTCCATAGTATTCTGGTACAGGTTTGTCTTCTCCTGTAAGTCGAAGATACATAATTCTTAGGATTTCATGAGATTTCTCTGTAAGTTCGATAACCTCATTTCCTGTTAAAGCAGCGGTTCGCCACGCTGATACTGGCTCAAGTAAATCTCGGCGATCGACATGGAAGTGAACCCTGTCGCGAATATGTTTAGTTTTCTCCGCAAGTTCCTCTAGCCTTTCTAAAGTGATATCAACCTCAGCTAGTGCTTCATCGAATAGTCGGCTGTCAAGGTTTCGCACATACCAAATGGATGCGGCATCTTGGTGAGTGTCAAATGATCGATGTAACTCGGCAAATAAGTCATTGTAAAGTGCATGAATTGCGATCCTGAAAAAGTCCAGTCCATGGGCTGTACCTAATTCATAAAATTTATTGTGCACCCGTCGCTTAAGGATGCAATTGTTCAGTCCATTCAGGTTTTTCTCAATGGCTCTGCGCAATCTTGGATGTTCAGTTGGCACTTTGGCTATACCTGCTATTTAACATTTGTATCGTGCGCACGCACGATTAATAGACGTTCCTGCACGTAATCTCAATACAGTCATATTTCAAAACCCGCTTCCAACTATCTGAACACAAATATAACTCTGACCTCATTTCCCCCGATTGCCCCTGTTCAGCGTGCCCTCGTATATCTGGATAACTGTGCTATAACACTATGTCAAGACTTGTCTGAACATGGAGGTTCTATGCCAAGCCCGTTTCTTCAGGAGCTCGTCCGCGACATGCGGCTTCGTGGCTACGCCCTGCGTACACAGAAAACCTATCTGCACTGGATCCGGCGCTACATCTACTTTATTGATCGCCGTCATCCGACAGACGCGGGCGCTGATGATGTTCGCGCTTTTCTGACTTTTCTCGCAGCCGACCGCAAAGTTGCGATAAATACTCAAAAGGTGGCGCTCAACGCGTTGGTTTATCTTTACCACAAGTTTCTTGACCAAGAACTCGGCGAACTGGGCTTCACGCTGGCTACCAAACAACGTCAACTGCCAACTGTCATGTCATTGAATGAGGTGCGAAGCATCCTGAACCAGCTGACCGGCCGCAACCGCCTGATCATTGAGGTCCTCTACGGAAGCGGGCTGCGTATCAACGAGTGTCTGCGGCTACGGGTACAGGACGTTGACTTTGACCACCTCTCTGTAACAGCGCGTGATGGCAAAGGGCGCAAAGATCGCCAGCCCTTTGGACCGGCTGATTTGAGCTCGGGGCTCAGACCTTCAGGCACGCTACCGCCCGTCAGGTGCATGACACCTTATTGGGGCTCTGCGTCAGGTTCTGGTGCGCTTGTACCAAAAACACGCACCAGACAGGTTGATAGCATATTCTGCCGTGGCAGGATATAGCTCGAGGCATTGAGTGCGGTCTACAGCGCCTCTGCCACGTCGAGCACCAGACTGAAGTCAGGACGGTCGCGGTAATCGACCTCGGCAAACTTGGCTTCAATGGTGCCATCTGCGTTGAGCAGAAAGATGCCGGGGTATGGAATACCGTAGGCTCGCTCGCCGGGTTCGTACTGGTCGTTCAGGATTCCTAGCGCGCTGAAATGCCGGGTTTCTTCATCGCGCAGCAGCGGGAAGTCGATGCCGTAGTCTATCTCGGCGTTTTTAAGGGTTTCCAGTGAGTCGTAGGTCATGGTGGCGACATTGAAGCCCATGGCTTCAAACTCGGGCGCTACCTCCACCAGCTGTTGCAGCTGGCTGATGCAGTAGGGGCACCAGTCAAAAGAACGGCTGAGCACCAGCACCAGACCTTTCTCACCCGTCAGGTCGGCCAGTGTGTGCACGCTACCGTTCTGGTCTTGCGCCGAGATTGGTGGCAGCTTGCTGCCTTCGGAGAAGTCTGGCGCCCATTGCCAGGACTGGGCAGTTGCACCCAGAGTGAACAGGGCAACAAGCAGCAGGGGTAAGGCTTTGATCAGGCGTGACATAGACGTCCCTCGTAGTGTGGTTAATCGAATCATGTTGGTCCAATCATACTGGTTTAGGCCGGTCGGACGGGTGGTTGACGCCGTCCATGACAACGACGTCGTCGAGCGCAAACGGATTAACGCCCTCCAGACAGGCAATGTTGAAGCCGTATTCGGCGGGATTGGAGCGGCGCTGGTGGTGTGTGTAGATGCCGCAGACCTGGCAGAAGTAGTGTTTCGCGACCTGAGTGTTGAACTGGTAGCAGCGCAGTTTATCTTCACCCTGTTTAATCCGGATCTGGGCCAGGGTGGTTGTGCCCCTGTCTCTTATACACATCTGACGCTGCCGACGATCTACTCTGTGTAGAT
>CAJXPR010000032.1 GCA_913058135.1 uncultured Gammaproteobacteria bacterium | reverse complement strand
GTCGGCAGCGTCAGATGTGTATAAGAGACAGAGTGTCACCGGATCCGGACTGGCTGCCGGCCGAAAAAGCAGTTTTCGCCGATGTCAGTCTGCACATCGCGACCCTCACCCAATCCGCCACGCCCTGGGAAGACTTGCCCGGGCAGGCGCTGGAGGTGGTCAATCGGGTTGCAGCCGGGCTGGGGGGCAAAAAGAAATCAGCTTTGAATTTCACCTTGCCTGAAGCCCTGCTGCTGCTCGAATCCACGGCCTCGCGTTATCGCGACCATCTGCGCAATAAATTGCCGTTCTCCGACCAGTTGTCTCTGTCGACCCTGTATTGGTTGTGGCGTCAGCGCGACCGCGCCAATGTGCTGTGGCAGATCGCCCAGGGCAGTGGCCGTGTCGCGCGTTTTGCGGTCAACCCCGCTGCCGGTGTCCTGCGTGAGCTGGAGCAGCTGATGGCCGGCGGACATACCGATTATGTGACTGACAATATGATCGGGGTCATGCAGGCGGTTCTGCTGGAAGAAGTGGCTTACGCCGCCATTGAACTGTATTCCGGTCGCCTGCGCTTCTCCGATCGGGAACTGATGCAGATGCGCCTGTCCACCACGGCAGAGGACCAGGCGCGTCTGGCATTGCCTGACGAGCCGCTGCGAATTCTTTTTGTTGGTCAGACCAGTGCTGGCAAATCATCCCTGATCAACGCATTGTTGAAGGCAGAACATGCCGAGACCGACGCTGCGGCGACCACCCCGGATCCGGTGACACTGACAAGTCCGCGGCATCTGCCTCGACCCCGGCCTGCTGACGCCAGCGCTTACGCAGAATACGTCGTAATGCCAGCACAACCGCACTGATCACCAGGCTGGCAGCCAGAAACCATAAAATGGCACCCTGCTGTATCAGCCAGACAAACCCGAGCAATATCAAGAGGACAAACGGCAAGCCCAGCACAAACACCACCAGCAGATGATCCCAGCGCAGGAATGCTCGCCTCAGCTTGTCAGTTCCTCTCACGACGCGCCCTCCGCAATGCGTCTGTGTAAAGCGCCCGCAACTCGTCGGTATCGATCGCTTCGCCATGCTGTGTGCGAAACAGATACATGGACGCTGCGCGCCCCAGCGCATAGGTGGCAGCAAAGCTGATAGCGCCTGCGGCCGCCGCGCCCGCAGTCTGGCCATAAACCGGTATCAACTTGGTTAACTGGCGCACGGCATAACTGGCGCCGTAGCGAAAGGCGGCACCGGCACCCAGCGCCAGGGTAAACTCAGTCATGCGTGCCCGCGTCCAGGTTACGCAATAGTGTTTACCCAGGGCTCGCAACATCGCCGCCTGCAAGCCCGGCACGGTGACCGCGCCAACCACCGGTGCCACATCCGAGGCCCCGGCCGCGCTGGCGTACCACAACACCTGTGCGCGATGTGTAGCAAACGCACTGCGTTCAGCCCCCCGGCGCTCCTCTCGGGCGAGCAGCAGCGCTACTTCCGGCGTGACGTCATCGAGCAGCGTTACCAGCTCGTCAACGCCGTTATGCTCCTCAGCGGTGTCTTCAGGCGCCAGCATGGTTTCTACATACGGCAGCGGTTTGCCCGCCGCTTTTTCGAAAAGCTGCTGCGTTTGCTGACGCACGCGAAAGCGGGCCTGCTCATCGGGCACCAGGTCAGCGCCATTATGCACAACGATGATAGGCGTGGCCGGGCGGCGTTTGCAGACGGCGGAAATCGCCGCAGCCACATCGCCCTGCACGGGGTCGTCCAACCGGGCTACCGCCAACAGGACATGACTACGCTGTTCACAGGCATGCAAATCATCACCCGGGTCATAGCCGACTTCGCCAAGGCCGCGGGTATCCAGAAACCGCATCAGCGGCAGCGCTTCCGGAAAGTCGAACATAAAAGCCGTGCGCGTGCACGGCTCAAAGCCGTTGCCCACCTGTGCAGCAGTCAGCCCGGTCAGCGACCGGATAAGCGAAGATTTGCCGGCGCCGGTCTTGCCCAGTAGCCAGACCACAGGCAGTGTGCGACTGACCTCCTCAGCCACACCGGCCAGCTCAGGATCCAGGCCTGTGCCGGTGTCTCGTTCATCCCTGGCAAGCAGTCTCCAGAGCCGCTCAAAATATCTGTTCATCTGCACTCCCTGATTGTGCACGTTACAACTGTGCACATGATGTATCCCGGTGCATTGTATAACACCAGTATACGCAGGGATGAGGGGGTGGTTCCAGCGGCGCAACGGCAGTTGCGTCAGCTGTGGTTTGCGACAACTGTTGTATTAAAACCTTCGTCGGTAGCAGGCGGCACAAAATACCGGGTAATCTGCTCAAACATTTCCGGTGTATCGGTTGCCGCCCTCTGCGGTTGCTCGATGCGCCTTTTTGCCACTTGCGCCTTGCAAACCTCGTCCGGCAGATCGATGTATATCAGCCTGTGACCAGCCTGAATCTCGGAAAAAATCTCCCTGAACCATTCTCTTTGCGCCAGGGTATTGGCAGGGAAGTCCATGACCACATCGGTCCCGGCCATGAGTATCGACTGAACCAGCTTTTTAATCTGCGGCTTTAGCCGCGCCGAGTACTTCAAATAGTCATTCACAGTGGCTATTTTCCCGGGATAAAGAGCTTCCAGCCATTCATCTTCGGAAATCAGCACGGCATTCGCCGCACGGGCGGTTTCACGCGCGTTTGTTGTTTTACCTGCCCCCATTTTTCCACAGAAAAACGTCAACACACCCCTGCTCATGCTGAGCCTCTGTTCATACCTACATTTCCCACTTCAGTGATAAAAGCACAGCTGAGTTCTTATTGTTGAAACTGGAATAATCCGGAAAGTCGAATCTGTAGTAGTTGTATTCCAGCTCCAATTCCAGTTGGTCGGATAATTCGTAACTTGCGCCGGCGCCTAAAAACGTATCCGACTCACTGAAGCTCAAGGTTCCGGTTTCGTTGATGCCCGAGTTCCTGCCGAAAAAGAAAAACGAAGAATCAGCTGACCACCAGATCTGGCCTGCTTTGGCAAACAGCGCAAACGCTTCGGACACGGGCAGGGTCCCGATAACAGCAGCGGCCACGCCAGCCATATCGAAATCGGTAAAAGCTGGCGTAGGCCCGGGGAACTGACCGAAGTCATTGTAGCTTAGCTCAATACCGACTGTTGAATTGAACTGCCATCCAATTGCAGCTTTGAGTACGGTGGTATTTTCTTCGGGAATCCCGGACTGAATCCAGTTTTGCCCTATGCCGCCACTGATAAAGAACCCCGAGTCAAGGTTCTGATCTGCCTGCGCTGTGTGCAGGCAGAGTGTACAGAACAGGAACAAAAAAAATGTTGGTCGCTTGATATCCATATGCGTGTATCCCCTTTTTAATTCTCATTTCCGACAGAAACTACCGTAAATTGTTTAACATCTGTTCAACCCTTGTGGTTTGCGCTTCCAGGCCCGGCATGCCTCGCGTGAAATCCAGCCACTCTTCATAATAGGCCGCAGCCACGTCCAGTTCATCAACGCGTTGATGCAGTTGCCCAAGCGCCAGTAGCGCACGAGAATTGCTGTCCGCCCGCAGGTTATCGACAGTCAACAGTAACGTGAACGCCGATATCGATTCCTGCCACATTTCCAGTCGGATCAGGGTATTGGTATAAAAGTTTAGCAGCGTGGCCTGCTCAAAGGGGCTCAGCGAATCGAAGTCGGTGTAAAGGGCATTGAGCTCGGTCAGGGCCTCTGCCCATTGATCCGCCATTTGTCGACGCTGGGCCTCTTCGATCACGTAAAAAACACGGGGACTGAGAACCGGTGCGGACCTCTCCGATGCGGGGGTCTGGGCGCCAGCATGTCGGACAGCCTCAGGAACACCTGAATCAGACTCAGCGGCGTCAGGATTATTCTCGCTGGTCTGATCAGTGGGTGCTTGTCGGGCGGTCGATATTCCCGAAGGGTATGCACTGTCGTTATCGCCCGAGTCTGGAACGGCTTCGAGGATATCCGTGCCCGCGGCTCGTGATTCATGACCGGAATCTGCCTCTCTGTTTGAGGACAGAGGTTCTTCTGTTCCCGGGCTGCCGAAGTAATTCAATGCCAGCAACGCCAATGTGATCGCCATCGAAATGGGCAATAGTATTCGTCTAACCGTCATGATCGGCTACTTCCGCACTACTCTTATTGATGTTGACCGCAAACTGGTCCAATGAAAGCAGACCTGCGGGCTGATGACAACTAGCCAAAGGTATAGCGGCAGCACGGCACTTGCAAGAGCAAGCTTCCGGGAAGCAAGTAGCTGAATAACAAGAGATTTTAATGGTGCGGACGGGGAGACTCGAACTCCCACACCTTGCGGCACTGGAACCTAAATCCAGCGTGTCTACCAATTCCACCACGTCCGCCTGCGATACCGGAGCCTGACAGGGCTGGCTCCGGTGCGAGGAGCGGCGCATTATAACCACATCTACGCCAACTGTCAGTGTCAGTTTGCGCGCATGTCCTCAATTTGTTGCTGCAGGCGAAGCACCGTCTGGTTAACCTGCAGGCGGTAGGCGTCAATGGCCTCCACCGCCTCTTCTACCCGCATCAGGCGTTCATTGAGACCGCCGGAGGCCCCTTCCGCAGTGCTGATCTCAGCGCGCAGATTCACCACTTCCTGGGCCACGCCGCGCACTTCCTGCAGGGTATTGTTCATGGTGTCGACGCGAGCTGCCAGATTTTCCGAGGCCTGGCGCAGATCGGCAACGCTGCGGCGATTCTCCTCGACCAGATTGGTCGCCTGCAGCAGGCGCTGATTGGTTTCTTCGACCAGCGTGAGGTTCTCCTGTGAACGCGTTTCGGTGATGGCCACACGTCCGGTAAGATCGGTGACGTTGGCGTTGGTGGCGTTGCGCGCGGCCCACAGCTTATCGATTTCGGAAAAATTGAAATCCACCCGTTCGATGATATTGCCTGTGGTTTCCTCGGCCGAGTCACCCACCATGGACAGGCGGTCCTCAAGGTCCATGATGCGGGCGTTGGCCTGGTCCAGACGGCGCAGATTTTCCTCATAGACCGTATATGCCAGTCCGGCCCCGGCCAGTATCGCCAAAGTCAGCACGCCCAGCATGACCCGCACCGGCCAGGTGCTGACCTTGATGGTTTCTGCGTAGCTGACAGGTTTGACCAGATCCGGCTGACGCCGGGCATGCTGACGGTCTACGACTTCGTCCCGGTCAGGGACCATTGACGGTATATCACCCAGATCATCATTGTCTCGCATCGTTCATTTCCCCAGCGCTTTGGTACGCATGCATACATACGCACGCATACAATTGCCTGTATTGTAGACGCATGCAAGGCTGGCGGCAAAGCCTGTCTGTCATGCGTTTGCGGGCTATGCCGCCTTGAAACACAGGCCATAGTGATTTATGCTGAAAAGCTGATATTACGTGACTATCTCCAATTGATTTGTCGAGGCTTGTATGAAATTAGAATTACCCGATCTGCCCTATGCCGCCAATGCACTGGAACCGCACATGTCTGCGGAAACACTGGGCTTCCACCACGGTAAACACCACAACACCTACGTGGTCAAGGGCAACGAATTGCTGGCCGATGCCGGCGTCGATGCCGATAACCTGGAAGATCTGGTACGAGAAAGCGCCAAAGTGGGTGGCCCACTGTTCAACAACGTGGCTCAGGTCTATAACCACAACTTCTTCTGGCAAAGCATGAAGCCCGCTGGCGGCGGCGCGCCAACCGGTGCCATTGCTGACAAGATCAACGCCGACTTCGGCAGCTACGATGACTTCAAAAAAGAGTTCACTGCCGGCGGCGTCGGCCAGTTTGGCAGTGGCTGGGTCTGGCTGGTCCTTGATGGCGGCAAACTTAAAATCGCCAAAACTCCGAATGCGGAAACACCGCTGACCACCAGCGCCAAACCTATCCTGGTTTGCGATGTCTGGGAACACGCCTACTATCTGGATTATCAGAACCGTCGCCCGGACTTCCTGGCTGCGTTTCTGGACAATCTGGTCAACTGGGATTTTGCCAACAAAAACCTGGCTTGATTCTGTGGGGTATTGGCCCCGCACGCTGCGTAAAAAGGCCGACCTGTCCGCGACAGGTCGGCCTTTTTTGTAACAGTGTTTTTATGACGCTGTCCGGTGCACCGATGCACCGATGTCAGAAGGTCAGACGCAGGCCCAGGCCCATCAGGTCGTCGTCGGAGTTCCGATCGTAGGTCAGCGTGCCTGAAAGAGCCGGCAGGAACCGGTAGACCAGACCAACGCCGGGCGTGGTCTCTTCATCGCCTTCACCCAGGTCGATGTGTTTGACCTTTACAAACAGCTCTGCCTCGGGGCTGAGGTTCATCCGGGCCCCCAATTCGAACTGGACACCGTCGCTGTCATCTGCAAAGGTAAAGGCGCCAAGCCGCCCACGCACGTCATATTCGATGTAGCTGGCGGTGCCATAGACACTGGCAGTGTCGTTGCGACCGAAAATGTAGCCCAGGCCGACTGATTGAATGTCACCCTCCAAATCAACACCGGCGGTATCTTCATCCAGACCCAGATCAGTATAGCTGGCCACAGCCAGTATTCTGTCCAGAAATTCCACGCTGGCTTCGACATCAAAGCCATCGATCTCAACGTCACTGATCTCACCCTGCAGATAGCTGCCTTCGATATAGCTGTAATCTGATGAATCTGCCAGCACCAACCCTGGCACCATCAGCCCTGCCAACAATAACGGCTTGATATTATTCATTAATTCACCCCCCATTCTGTCATGAAAACCTTCAGGCAACCAGAGCATCGGGCTGCGCGCGGAGTATAGCAGAGCACTGTCTGCCCGCGTATACAGCAACACCGCTGTATTGCCTTGAATCCCTGCTCACCCCCCTTCTTCCCGCTATAGGGTAATCAAGGCCACCAGCTGATCGCCCGGCGCAAGATCCATGGCCTTGGCCCGTATCGGATTGAGCTGAAGACGCCTGCCATGCGCATCGGCCTGGCTGCGATAAATACCGAGCGCCGTTTCGCCAAGGGCAGCGGCCTTGACCTCGAACTCACTGAAGCTCGCGTGCGGCCGCAAACCATACTCCTCTGGTGGGTAAAACTGGATCTCGGCGCCATGTGCAGTAAACAACTCGTCATATACCAGACGCAGCTCGCGGCGCAGTGTGACCTGGGACAGCATGTGACTGAGAATCATGGGACTGATGATGGTTTCGCTGTTGTTGCTGGCCAACAGATCTTCGTTGGCAGGATCGCTGAGCTCGAGGAGTATCTGGGGCTGCCTGTACTGTTCCTGCAGAATCTCTTCAAGCACCAGATACCCAACAATGGCCCGGGCATCGGCTTCTTCACCAGAGCTCAGACGGTCGCTGCACAACAATATGATGCTGTCGAAGCGCGCCGGGTCCAGGCGGCGCAACTCTCCCTCAACCATATAGTCAGCTTCGATATGCTCGCAGCGTACTCTGGCCGCAACATCGCTGTAACGGGCAATTTCATGGGTACGGGTATCTGCTGACACGATCGACACCATATCAACATCAAACTCATAATTCTGATAACTCGCCAGTTCGGTAATGATGGCTGGCACGCGTCGGTTCCAGCCCAGGATCAGCAAGCGTTTGCGCTGCACCGGCAATGTGCCGGAATCTGTCACAGTTGCCACGCGGTTAATTCGGTGATCGCTGGGTGCGCGAGCTGCTGGTTCGGTTTCGTCGAATGACCTCGCCATCAGTACCAACGCATCCGCCTCTGTCAGGATCTCGTCAGAGGCCACGTTCAAGTGTGTGTGCAGCTCCCCGTCAGCCCCAGGGCGTAACAGACCGAACATAATGGCATATGGACAGCGGGCTTCGATTTCCGCTATTGCCAGCCCGGCATAGGGAGCCGCCGGCCTGATATACAGTTCGTTGCCGGCGTGGGCCGTCAGTAATTCTCCGTAAAGCTCGGACAGTCCCGGATGGATGATGTTCTGTGCCAGCAAACGACTGATGGTCGCGTCTCCTGCGACAACCTCCAGTGGGCCCGGATAGGCACGGGCAGCGACGGAGAACTTGCGCACATCTTCGACTTCCATAACTACAAATGGCAGTGGCTGTTTGCGCTCGCGAGCCTGGGAATGAATGGACAGCAAGGCTTTCAGTGACTCCACATCGGACGTCACCAGACTGTCCGGGCCATGGGATTCATTGGGGATGATTACGGCCGCCGCCTGCAGACAGGCAACACGATGCAGTGCCTCAGGTTGCAGTGGTGAGCCGCTGCGCAAAATGATGTCCTTGCTGCGCCGGCCTATGCCCGGGTCGGCGCGCAGCAACTGTATCTGTTCGGAAGACACCTGCTCGGACAGCACAACGATCTGCAGACGCTTGATATCCCGTTCGCGCATGAAGCGCCCTAGGCGTGATGTTGACATGACCAGCTCGCGCAACAAAGGCACTGTGCGGTTGTTCCAGCCCAGAATGACAATGTGGTTTTTCAGCGAGACGGGGGTCAGGCCCAGCTCGAGGTGTTCCATGATGGCAATCAGCCATCGCGTCATGATAGCTACCAGTGCGCCCAGAAATACTACATAACCACTGACCGTCAACCAGGTTGAGACAATACGGCGCCAGGTGCCCTCGTCATCGCCCAGGTAACCGGGATCGGTCAGGCGCAAAAACGCCCACCATACCGCATTGCCCAGATGCTCGTCGTACTCGCCCAGTGGCAATACCAGCATGCCACCAACCAGGGAAATCAGACCGATCACTGCCACCACTACCAACAGCTGATAGGATGCGCCTTTTACAAACTGGCGTTCGACAAAAAACTTGAACCGATCAATGAATCGTAGTCGAAACATGCTGGCAGGCTCCCGCATCAGGCGTTGTTATTTTCATGTTCGCCAGTATAGGAGCCCTGACTGTAATGGGCAATGCGGGTCTGTTCAATGACAAAACCCGGCGCACAATCATCGATTATGCGCCGGGTGCGGTTTTAGCGCGTGTCGGGCCTGGATCCAGGCCCGGTCAGGCGTCAGGTCAGAACTGACCCTTGAAGCCTATGGCAAACGTCGGGCCATACTCCTCAAACTGGAAGGTGTAGCTCTTGTTACCCTGATACAGCTCCAGTGCTTCATCAGTCAGGTTGGTCAGTTCGGCAACCAGCTCAAACCGCGGGTTAAAGCGGTACGATGCGGTCAGGTCCACCTGGGTGTGCGGTGCCACGTACAAATCGAACTGACGGGTATCACCCACCTCACTGAGGAACTTGTCGCGATAGGACACACTCAGCCGGGTGCTGAGCAGTTCATTTTCATAACCCAGATAGAAATTCCCTGAACGCTCTGCAGCTTCGGGTAGCGCAAAGGACTCTCCGGCACGTTCGGCAATTTCCAGATCGGTGTCCAGGGCCGTCAGATTGAAACCGGCGAGCAAGCCGGTCAGGGATTCATCAATCATCTCGAAACCCTGCTGCACATTGAACTCGATACCGGCCACCGACGCCTTGGTGCCATTGACCGGTTGGTCAACTTCGAAGCCGGCAAATTCAGGATTCTGGGTGGTCGAAAAGTCCACGATGTAGTCGTCTATATCTTTGTAGAACACACCTGCGGAAATCACGCCGGAATTACCGTAGTACCAGTCAGCCAGTAAATCAAAGTTGGTAGACTTGTAGGGATCCAGGTTTGGGTTGCCCAGTTCTATCTCGCTGTCTTCCAGGTTGATCCGTGAGCGTGGCGAAATATCGCTGAAGCTGGGACGCGCTATGGTATTGCTCCAGGCCGCGCGCAGCACCAGGTTGTCTGCCGGTTCGTAGCGCAGGTGCAGACCCGGCAACACATCAGTGTATTTGGAAGAGACTGAACGATCACTGATGGTCAGATCACCGTCCTCATTAAACAGTAGCTCGTTGCCGTCCGCAGTGTAATCAGTACGTTCAACACGTACCCCGGCAATGACGCGGACGCGATCAAGGTTCCAGGTACCCATCATATAACCGGCGGTCACATCTTCTTCAGCATTAAAATCCTGGGCGGCGTTCAATGCCAGGTTTTCTTCAACGTCCTGCGGACGCTGTCTGAATTCGCTGCGATTTGAATTGTAGAAATTGACAAAGGCTGAGGAACTGATGCCCTGACCGATGTCGCTCAGGCCGTATGAAGGCGCACCCGTGGTAAACTGTGACAACAGCACATCCGGTGTATCACGTTCTTCAAACTCGTTGACGTCCGTCAGCTTGTCCTTGAAACGTCCATCAATGCCGGTCTTGACTGTCAGTGATTCAATGCCAAAGGCCATCGGCACTTCGATGTTGAGTGCAAAGTTTACGTCATCATCGTCCACCGACAAGGGCTCGTTTACGACACGGTCCAATTCGTACAGGCTGTTGTCAAGATAACCGACCGCTGGCGCACCGTTTTCCATGAAGGTGTAGCTGGGGATGCCCTGGCCAATCTGCACCAGCGCGTCCAGCGCATTGCCACTCTTTTCAAAACGCCCTTCCTTTTCATCCGGCACACGCTCGTCAGTGGTAGAGATACCGGCGTTGTAGTCCAGCGACCAGGTCTGGAAATCATGTTCTGCGCCCAGCGCAAAAGCCAGGGTGTCCTGTTCCTTGGTACGGAAACGGACACGCCGGCGGAAACTGTCTTCCGGAATATCCGCGTAACTTACATTGCGGCCATCATAGGATGTGATCGTGGCATCTTCAAACACAAAGACATTGCGCTGGCGGGTCTCCGCGTCAGTGAACTCGCTGTAGACGGTATTGGCGTAAAAACGCGTGCTTTCACTCGGCTGGTACTCCAGATTAAGGTTAAAACCAATCCGTTCGCGCTCGACAAAATACTTGCGTTCGTTGACTTCCAGCAGCGTGAACACATCCTCGCCGTTGAACTCCAGGAAGTCATAGGCCGGTTCAATATTGTCCGACTCCAGCTTACGGTTCAGATAATTCAGTCCGAACGAAATGCCGACGTTGTCGGTGCCGCCAAAACCGTCTACTACGTCGCTGAAATTGAATTGCGCCTTGGGACTGGTTTCACCGCTAAGGTCGTTGTAGGAGCCCTCCAGGCGGTAGGTGATCTGTTGACCATTGCGATCAAACGCCGATGCCGAACTCACATTGATGGCGCCGCCCACGGCGTCACCAGGCATATCCGGAGTTGGTACCTTGACCACTTCAATGCCATCCACGGACCCGGTCGGAATTACATCCAGCGGCACCGCACGTGACCCGTCTTCCGGCGTACCGATACGCATGCCATTGATAGTCACCGTGCTCAGCCCGGCGGAAACACCTCGCACGCTGACAAAGCGGCCTTCACCCTGGTCGCGAGAAATGGTCAGGCCAGGCAGTCGCTGCAGAGACTCGGCAACGTTCTGATCAACAAACTGTCCCATGTCGTCAGTGGAAATGTAATTGGCAACGGCATCCGATTCACGGTACAGACCCAGCGCCCGGTTTGCTGCTTCCCGTTGCCCGAACACCATGATGGTCTCCACCTCGGTCGCGCCCGATCCACCTTGCGCCATGCCGGTGCTGCTCATGCCTGCCAGCATCAGGGCTGCGGTTAATCTGCAAAGGGTAAACTGTGGAATTGCCTGCATTACATTGCTCCATACTTTTGAGGTTCGCAGCAGTGTAAAGCGCGATTGTGACGAAGCCGTGTCATTGGTTTTACGGTTTGATGACAACGCCGTGTCCGGGCCATGACACCGACAGATTGTGTAAGCGCCACTTGCACTGCACCACACACAGGCGTATAAGCATGCTTGTGAAACACATAAATCAAAGCGAGCAAAAAGCACATACCGGATCACCCTCTTCGGGTCTCCGCGCGTGGTTGCTGGCACTGATTCTTTGCTGTCTGCCCGGCATGTCCCTGTACGATGCGGCCCTGGCTTTTGACGGCGACCGGTCCGGTTCCGGCGCAACTGCCGCCGGAATGGAGCAGCCGGCCAATACCCAGGCCGCTGCCAACACCCGCGATGGCGCACTGAACGCATCATCACGCCTGCTGTCACAGATAAACCGTTACGGTAGTCCTCTCAACAATCCCGAGCCCGTTGACCTGCCAGCGGCGGCGCTGGCGCTACCGCTGACAATTTGCGATCTTCGCGCTCCCGCCCGCGGACAGGGATATGCAAACAGCAGCCCGAGTCTGATCACCCGCTTCGCGGTTGCCCCCTATTCACCAAGATCTCCGCCCCTTCTCGCCTGAAACTTTAAACACATTTTTCATCGTTTAAGTTCTTCATGCGAGGTCAATCATGCGATCCTTACGTCAGCGTACCCTGTGGTACGCTCTGGTTATTCTAATGGGCCTGCTTAGCGCCCTTCCTTCAGCACTGCCCGACAGGCTTCAGCAACGCCTGCCCGACTGGTACGCCAGCAACCAGTTCAGCCTGGGCCTGGACCTGCGCGGCGGCTCTCATCTGTTGCTGGCAGTCGACATGGACGATCTGCTGCATAGCGAAAACCAGCAGCTGGCAGATGTCATTGCCGACCGTTTGCGCCAGGACGGCATCCGCTACCTGCGTCCTCAGGTTACTGCACAGCAGATCACCATTGCGCTGCGTGACAGTAGCGAGTTGCCGGCCTTGCAAAGCATTGTCAGAGAGACCCTGGCAGAGAGCCAGACCGGGCTGCCGGCTTACGCACTGGACAGCGACAGCAGCTCCGCTACCCTGACCCTGACCGACGCGCATCGCGACGCCCTGCAGCAGGACGCGGTCACGCAAAGCCTGGACATTGTTCATCGGCGCCTGGATGAAACCGGCATGGTGGAGCCCAGCATTACCCGTCAGGGTGAAGACAGCATCGTCGTGCAACTGCCGGGCATCAGTGACCCGCAACGCGTGAAAGAGTTGCTGGGCACCACCGCCAAAATGAACTTCCACTGGCTGGCTGACAGCCGCTCGACTGACGTCATGGATGTGCCTGGCCAGACAGACGGCGAGACCTATCGACTGGAACGTCAAATCGCCATGGAAGGCCGTCACGTGCGTAATGCCAACATGGTGTTGCAACCACAAACCGGGTTGCCCGTTGTCAATTTTGTGCTGGACAAAACCGGGGGTCGTCTGTTTGGTGACATGACACAGGAGAACATCGGCCGGGCGCTGGCTGTAGTGCTGGACGACGAAGTCATTACCGCTCCGGTTATTCGCAGCGCCATCACGACCGGCAGCGGCGAAATCAGCGGCGGCTTTAATGCCGTTGAAGCCACCGATCTGGCCATGCTGCTGCGCGCCGGTGCCCTGCCAGCAGCCCTGGATGTCATCGAAGAACGCAGCGTCGGCCCCAGCCTGGGCAGCGACTCCATCAGGATGGGACTGATCACCGGTCTCATCGGGGCTGGCCTGGTGCTGATTTTCATGGCCGCAATTTATGGCAGCTGGGGCCTGATTGCCTGGCTGGGACTCAGTATCAACATGGGCCTGATCTTTGGCGTGCTCAGCCTGCTGGGGGCAACCCTGACCCTGCCCGGTATCGCCGGTCTGATTCTGGTCATGGGCATGGCGGTTGACGCCAATATCCTGATCAATGAGCGCATCCGTGACGAACTGCGGCAAGGCAAGACTGCCTGGTTGTCGCTGGAAAACGGTTTCAGCAAGGCCTATAGCACCATCATTGACTCTAACGTCACCACCCTGATTGCCATCAGTCTGCTGTTTCTGATGGGTTCGGGCCCGGTTCGGGGTTTTGCCGTCACCATGGGCATCGGCTTGCTGACGTCACTGTTCACTGCCGTAGCGGTCACCCGGGTGCTGATGGAGTGGCGCGTGAGACTGTCCGACGGCCGAACTCTGAAAGTCTCGGGCCTGGCCTTGTTTGACCGTCTGGGTGATCGTTTCAGTGGCGGCAAGCGGGTGATCAATTTCATGCGTGCCAGCGTCGCCGGGCTGGTGGTTTCAGCCATCCTGTCGACGGCGGCCGTGGGCCTGCTGGTCAAGCCCGGGCTGGATTTCGGCATCGATTTCAGCGGCGGCGCACTGGTCGAAGTCAGCGCCCCTGGCACCACCATTGAACAGTTGCGTGACAGTTTGCTGGCTGCCGGGTTGAGCGATGTTTCCGTGCAGGAAACCGGCAGCGCCAGCGCCGAGGGCCTGAATGGCAGCAGCGCCTACCAATTGCGTCAACCCAGTCAGAATGAGCAGGACAACAGTGCCGTGATTGAAGACATCAGGGCAGCGGTATTCCAGGCATCGCCGGAGGCCGAGATACTGCGCTCGGACATGGTCGGCCCGCGCGTCAGTGGCGATTTTGCCGATCTGAGCATCCTCGCCGTGCTGTTGGCGGGCGGTGGTATGTTGCTATATCTGTGGTACCGCTTTGAAAACCACTTTGCCGTGGCGGCGGTCATCACCATCGGTCTGGATCTGACCAAAACACTGGGTTTTTTTGCGCTGGCCGGTGTTGAGTTCAACCTGACTGCCGTGGCTGCCCTGCTGGCCCTGATTGGTTATTCGGTAAACGACAAGGTGGTTGTTTTTGACCGGATCCGCGAAAACCTTCGGGCCAAGCCTGATCAGGATTTTGCTGCACTGGTCAACCGAAGTATCAGCGCAACGCTCACCCGGACCGTGTTTACATCCTTGAGTACGATGGTGGCAATATTGCCCATGGCCATAGCCGGTGGCAGCGCTGTGTCCAGCTTCGCCCTGCCCATGCTGTTTGGTATTGTCATCAGTACCAGCTCATCGGTGTTTATTGCTGCGCCCATTGTGCTGTTCCTGGGTAAGCGTCGGGAGAACCGCGGACTGGAGCAATTGCACGTCGACACTCCAATAATCGTGGATGGGCGCCCTTGAGGACAGAACGACCGATTTTGTTATTGTGCACGCCATACTTGATTCGTGTGTATTGGTGTGTACAATAGCAGGATGGACAGCGGAGATCTGATCAGGGTACTTAAACGGGATGGTTGGGAACTGGTTGCCACGAAAGGCAGTCACCATCAATTCAAGCACCGCGTGAAATCGGGCCGCGTCACTGTTCCCCATCCAAAGCGAGACTTGCCTAAAGGAACTGTGAACTCAATATACAAGCAAGCAGGTCTCAAATGAGACCAGAGGGTAAACAGATGCTGTATCCAGTGGTGATTCAGAAAGATCCGGACAGCGATTTTGGTGTCGTTGTGCCTGATCTGCCGGGCTGCATTTCGGCAGGAAAAACGCCGGAAGAAGCCTTGCGAATGGCTCGTGAAGCCATGGAATTGCATATCGAAGGGATGATCGAAGACAAGGAAACCATCCCGGCTCCTACGTCATTTACTGTGTTAACGCAGTCCGCTGAGTATAAAGGTGGAACCTGGGCGATGGTCGAAATTGATCTGGACAAATTGATGGGACCGGCGGAGCGAATCAATATTACAGTGCCGCGCTTTGCCTTGCGTCGAATTGATGCAGCGGCAGAGCAAATGGGAATGAACAGGTCTCAGTTTCTGGTGAGTGCTGCATTGACCGGTAGTCAACAGTCCGGCAAAGCGAAGTTGTAGCGCACAGCGCTAAAGCATTTTGGCTCTAACTTTCTCTGTATACGCGCCTGCGAGGGGGCGTGATCAATGATCAGGTAGGTCAGTTGCTCACCGTCCTTTCTCTGTATACGCGCCTGCGAGGGGGCGTGACCCGGTCAGCATCTGCTCGACGATGTCATAGCGATAGTTTCGATCCACGCGTCTGACAGGGGTGCGACACGGCGCGGCGAGGTACTGGCCGCGAGATTTGCGGTTTCAACCCACACGCCCCAAGTGGCGCGACAGTCGTCTGAATTATGCCAAGAGGCTGGACTTTGTTTCAATCCACGCGCCCCTGAAGGGCGCGCCCCAGCCGGCGCTGATGCCTCTGACCTATGGATCAAGGTTTCAATCCACGCGCCCCTGAAGGGCGCGACCAGCAGCACCACCGGGATAGCCAGACACGTACCGAGTTTCAATCCACGCGCCCCTGAAGGGCGCGACCTGGGGTGGTCTGCGACATTATCCACGATGGCAGCGTTTCAATCCGCGCGCCCCTGAAGGGCGCGACGCACGCGGCGGCAACGCTCACGTGATCATGATCGTTTCAATCCACGCGCCCCTGAAGGGCGCGACCATGTCGGATGCGAAGCTCACTGGCACAGCCTCAGTTTCAATCCACGCGCCCCTGAAGGGCGCGACCTCTTTGACCATTTCGTCATTGGCCGAATTGCCAGTTTCAATCCACGCGCCCCTGAAGGGCGCGACCGACTGACCACCTTCGACCTCTGCCGGTGGACTGTTTCAATCCACGCGCCCCTGAAGGGCGCGACATGCCAAATTGGAACTGGTATCTGAGTCCAAATTGGTTTCAATCCACGCGCCCCTGAAGGGCGCGACACTCTGCAACAGTGACAGTTGCAGCTGGGAAGCTGTTTCAATCCACGCGCCCCTGAAGGGCGCGACCTAATCACTATCCGCCGAGAACTCTCATGGTCTGCGTTTCAATCCACGCGCCCCTGAAGGGCGCGACGCAATCCCTACAGCGCGTTGCCCGATGATGTCTTGTTTCAATCCACGCGCCCCTGAAGGGCGCGACTCGTTGGTGGGGGTCTGGCAAGCCGTTAATTTCCGTTTCAATCCACGCGCCCCTGAAGGGCGCGACTTCGCGACGACAATGCTCGGCTTAACCAAACTCTGGTTTCAATCCACGCGCCCCTGAAGGGCGCGACCAGAAACACGATGGCTTAAATGGATATATTCTTAGTTTCAATCCACGCGCCCCTGAAGGGCGCGACAAGGCCAGAAATGTCAGTCAACTGCTGAGCACCATGTTTCAATCCACGCGCCCCTGAAGGGCGCGACCAGGGTATCTGGGCAGTGCTCCTTGCCAACGAAGTTTCAATCCACGCGCCCCTGAAGGGCGCGACCGGCCGCACCTCTGGTATATCCTTGGCGGGATAGTTTCAATCCACGCGCCCCTGAAGGGCGCGACGAAAATGGAGTGGTGACCACCTGAGAGGTAAACATGTTTCAATCCACGCGCCCCTGAAGGGCGCGACAACTATTCCGTTGTTGACTACTCGGTAGCCACGGAGTTTCAATCCACGCGCCCCTGAAGGGCGCGACCGTAAAGGTAAAGCATGTACTTTGCGCCCGCCTGTTTCAATCCACGCGCCCCTGAAGGGCGCGACCTTGCCAAGGATACAGAGGCGTGGTTTTTGCTTTGTTTCAATCCACGCGCCCCTGAAGGGCGCGACACCAATCCCGTCATGGTATGGGCTGTCTATTTGCAGTTTCAATCCACGCGCCCCTGAAGGGCGCGACCTGACTGATCGCGGGATTATCCCGTACCGCTACAGTTTCAATCCACGCGCCCCTGAAGGGCGCGACCAGTTCCAGTGGTCTGGAATGCTGCAGGGCGATATGTTTCAATCCACGCGCCCCTGAAGGGCGCGACAATACAACGGCGCCTCGGTTGACATATCGGAAGCGGTTTCAATCCACGCGCCCCTGAAGGGCGCGACCACTCTATCAAGTGGCGCCCATACTCAACCTTTGGTTTCAATCCACGCGCCCCTGAAGGGCGCGACTGCCCGGCTATCTCGCCGGTCTCAAGTTGTCGCCTGTTTCAATCCACGCGCCCCTGAAGGGCGCGACATTATGATTACTGACAAAAACAAAGCCGATTTTTTGTTTCAATCCACGCGCCCCTGAAGGGCGCGACTTTGAAATGGCCGGGCATGATTTCTGGTTAACTAGGTTTCAATCCACGCGCCCCTGAAGGGCGCGACCCTGCTGAAAGCTGACCCAGTGCGCCCTTGCATATGTTTCAATCCACGCGCCCCTGAAGGGCGCGACAGGAACATCTCGAAGATCACAGGGACGGTGAAGAGGTTTCAATCCACGCGCCCCTGAAGGGCGCGACTTGCGGTGCGCTTGAACGGTACGTCCGACATTGCATGGGTTTCAATCCACGCGCCCCTGAAGGGCGCGACATCAAGTTCACCTATGAACATCTTCCAGATTGGATGTTTCAATCCACGCGCCCCTGAAGGGCGCGACCCAACCAGCTTGATTTCTTTGAAGCCATTTAACTTGTTTCAATCCACGCGCCCCTGAAGGGCGCGACACCGTTCTGTAATTATCATTGACGGGCGTTTACTTGTTTCAATCCACGCGCCCCTGAAGGGCGCGACAACAGTACGCTGGCTAAATCTGCCAGCAACGATCAGTTTCAATCCACGCGCCCCTGAAGGGCGCGACGACAAATTCCACAATAGCCAAGCAAGTTGAAGAAGTTTCAATCCACGCGCCCCTGAAGGGCGCGACAAGCACTGAAGTCAGCTCAAAATTGGCGGTGTCGAGTTTCAATCCACGCGCCCCTGAAGGGCGCGACGTGCGGATACAGACAACGAAAACTTTTTCGGGAAGTTTCAATCCACGCGCCCCTGAAGGGCGCGACCTGTACGCCAGACTGACACGATCAACCCACAGCATGTTTCAATCCACGCGCCCCTGAAGGGCGCGACCGCCGTTTCGCTAGCTTTTTGGTGTCGATAGACTTGTTTCAATCCACGCGCCCCTGAAGGGCGCGACGTGCAGTGGGCAGACACGATGGACGGGCTAAACGGTTTCAATCCACGCGCCCCTGAAGGGCGCGACACCGGCTTGCACTCGCTACAAAGGAAAATATATTGTTTCAATCCACGCGCCCCTGAAGGGCGCGACGCCATGGATCAGCAACAGTGGCGGCACATACGAGTTTCAATCCACGCGCCCCTGAAGGGCGCGACTACATGGTGCGGCGCTTCAGCCAATTCACGCCGGTTTCAATCCACGCGCCCCTGAAGGGCGCGACCTCAAGAGCTGACTGCGCATAAGCAATACTGTGAAGTTTCAATCCACGCGCCCCTGAAGGGCGCGACGACGGACGCAGCAACACAGTGGCAGGTGGGTCATCGTTTCAATCCACGCGCCCCTGAAGGGCGCGACGCTGCAGCAGCTTGTTGGAGACCGTGGCTTTACTGTTTCAATCCACGCGCCCCTGAAGGGCGCGACCCTCGATTCAGTCGAGCAATCAACATCATCTTGCTGTTTCAATCCACGCGCCCCTGAAGGGCGCGACTCGTAGGCTGGGGTGGCAACCGCGATCACATGATGTTTCAATCCACGCGCCCCTGAAGGGCGCGACTGAGTGACGAGCGCGTTGTTGCCATCGAATCCCGCGTTTCAATCCACGCGCCCCTGAAGGGCGCGACCACTCCAGGCTCTGTTCGTTCACATCCGAATAAAAGTTTCAATCCACGCGCCCCTGAAGGGCGCGACGCGTCTTCTGGCCTGCTGCTTCTCGTCAGCATAGTTTCAATCCACGCGCCCCTGAAGGGCGCGACCCAGCAGACGGATCTATGCAGTGTGGTCTGACTTGTTTCAATCCACGCGCCCCTGAAGGGCGCGACCTTGCCGGTGGCACCTACCTTGTGGCCAAAAAAATGTTTCAATCCACGCGCCCCTGAAGGGCGCGACGCCTGTTCAGGGCGGCGGCAGCATGGTATTCCTTGTTTCAATCCACGCGCCCCTGAAGGGCGCGACCGTCTTCGGCTAATTCAACTATTGACCCTGCCGAGTTTCAATCCACGCGCCCCTGAAGGGCGCGACAGGCGCGGTAGCCGGTGATACCGTGCTAGGTGGTGTTTCAATCCACGCGCCCCTGAAGGGCGCGACCAGTAGATACAGCCATGCCAACCAGCGGCTGAATGTTTCAATCCACGCGCCCCTGAAGGGCGCGACGCGGCGTTGCTGGTCATTTGGTCGTATCTCTTATAGTTTCAATCCACGCGCCCCTGAAGGGCGCGACCGGCAGGGACTACTGATCCGAGCGCCGACGCTACGTTTCAATCCACGCGCCCCTGAAGGGCGCGACCGCTCCAGTATAACGATCTGAGAGGTATAGGGAAACGAACCAATATCCGCTAACGAAGGCGCATCGGGCATCGGCTTTAGCCCAACTGGGCATAAGTTTTCACATTCTTTTAAAGAACAAAAGGTTAGACAATCGCTAACCTAGCAAAGAATCTATGAGAGCCTGGGGTTAGCGGCTATAGAATGAGAGCATCCCGCACCATATCCTGCACAGGCTTGGCGCCATGATGCTCAACTCTACGACGCCCTTGGCTTCCGAGGAAATAAAACCTCAAGCTATCTTCGTCAGGATCATAGATATCAAGCAACCGGGTCTTCAGCATCGTAAACTGCGCGGGGTCTACCTCACACTCGAACACCGAGTTCTGAACCCGGCTACCGTAGTCAAGACAGGTCTTTGCAATATGTCGCAGACGTTTTGTGCCGCCTTTAGAGACCACGCTGACGTCATAGGTTATCAAGACTAACATTATCTTTGAACGTAGGGTGGGTAAAATTCGGTATCGCCTCGAATGTGCCTAGCTAACAGCAAAGCCTGGCAATGCGGCAACAATCCGATGGGAACTTGTTCTTCGAGGTATGGATGCATCACTTCGACCTGTTTCCGCTCCTGGTACGCCACCAGGAACCTCTTGCGAGCGTCGTCACTCATCCGCACCGCACCACTGGCCTCGGTGACAAAATCAGTTAACTGCAGTTGACGGCGATTGATAAGTGTTAATACAAGCCTATCAGCCCAAGCCGCCCGGAACTCTTCCAGTAAATCCAGCGCCAGACTGGACCTGCCGGGTCTGTCTTTATGCAAATACCCAACATAAGGATCCAATCCTACACCTGACAGCGCGGAGACACATTCCTGGGTAATCAATGAGTAAGCGAAAGAGAGCATCGCATTTACAGGGTCTGTTGGAGGACGCCGAACGCGACCACCAAAAACGAAACCGGGGCCGCGAATCAGTTCGTTAAACACCGAGAAATATGTCGCTGCAGCTTCGCCTTCTATGCCTCTAGCCTCATCGACGCTGCCAGCATGTTTAGCTCGTCGACAACTCACCGCCAACCTATCGCTTGCGGCCCTTAGAACCCCGTTTTCACCGTGATTCCGGATATCTCTCAGTAATACTGACCTCGAGTTTGCTATTTTGGCAGCCACGATCAGTCTGGAGACGGCGGTTGACGCACTCTCATCGTCTGCCCAACGAAACTGCTTGCGACGGAGCAAGACATTGCCCGCTGTCTTGCCCTGCATTCTTGCGAGGAAGCGACCGTATTCCGTATAAAATGTCAGGCCTATACCTTGCTCAGCGCAGTAACCCATCAGAAACGGCGACACCGACACATTGCCAAAGCAGAGGATATTAGCCATATTGATAGCCGGGAACTGACCCAGCCTTTCACCTTTGAACTTGATGACAATCGTCTCCCGCTCCTTGTGGATGTATGTCTCCTGGCGGTTGATGTAAAGCGTATTCAGAAGTTTTTTCATACGCCGATTTCCGCAACGTACTGACGTGTTTTGTCCGATCGAAAAGCATCTGGCAGGCAGATATCCTTCAAAGAACAGGCGCGACAACGAGTTTTGTCAACCTGCGGTGTTGGCGTCACGCCGCTTTCAATCAACACACGGGCGCCAGTTATTGTCGACAACGTCAGGTTCCTTAACTGGAGATCAATAGCAACCGGTTCACGCCGCCGTACTTCCCAATACCAGAGCGCCCCCTCCTTTACCGGGACACTCCGCATTTCTTCTATACAAAGCGCCTGAGCGCAAAGTTGTATTTTGTCCCACTGCTCAATTTTTGGTTTACCCCTTTTGTACTCCACCGGGAAATACCTGGGTGGCTCTCCAGATTCGATTTCCAGCAAATCCATCTTGCCAGCAAGCCCGTGTTCTTGGGAAATCAGAGAAACACTGCGCTCGTAGCGAACGCGTCCACGCTGCTCGACTTCGTTGGAGTCGACTCGCTGATGCAATACCTGCCCCTCGGCAGTAAACCGGTTTTCAGCCCAAACCTGTTCGACGTGAATCAACGCGAACTGCCTGGGGCAATAGGCATAGTGCTGTAGTGCAGAAATCGCAATATAATCTTCTGTTAGCTTTAGACCCGTCGAACTCGACGGGTTTAAAGCGGAGTTTTCGCTCACAACAGTTCCTGAACGGTAACCCCATCCGGTATCCCGGACTTATCCAGGACTACCTTATAATCAGCGTAACTTCGTGCTGGTGTGTCGACCTCCCCGTTTGTTCGTTCCACTGACACCAAATCGAATAGTTTATGGGCGGGGGCATTACCCATCGGGTTCTCGTGCTGAAATACGATTAGGTTCCGTGCCGACATTTCACCACGAGCCGCAGAGCGGTCGTGCTCGAATGCGTTCATCAACGATTGCCAGAGAAGTTGCAGATCGTCTTCTGAAAATCCGGTTTTTTCAGCCAACTTGGCTGAGACGTATCCATGCGCACGGTACAGGCCGTAGGGAACGATATGTTTTCGCCCCATGGTGCGCTCTTTCTCAAGATCCTTTTCGTTGGTGACTGCCATTCGCGTGATTGACACTTCCATAGGAACAATAGGATCGATGGAATGAGCAAAAGCAAGCTGAACAGGTCCACGTACCTGCCCCGCGTTCACCTCGGTTGTCATTACTGCGCCGAATGTCCGAACATCAAAATAATTTGCACACATCCACTGAGTAAGCGCTATTGCTTTCTGCTGATCTTTTGGCAGTTTCTTGGCTTCGTGTGTTATTTCCAACGCTTCGTAGGCCTTTTTGTGCTGATTATTCAGCACTGACTTCTCCTGCATATAAATGTCAAAACCAGCCGTGTCATCTTTGGCCAGCGCAACGAAGTTTCGGATCTTGCGTTTAAGGCATACGTCAGTAACCAGCCCCTGATTGGTCTCGGGGTCCAGGCGTGGCATATTTCCAGCATCCGGGTCGCCATTTGGGTTACCATTCGAGACATCAAACAGAAAGACAAATTCGTAACGGTTCTTCAAGACGCTCATTATTCTTCTCCTTCAATCAATTCCGGGTCATGTTTTTTGAAAATTTCCGCACGTTGATGGTAGTAACCAATGGCGAATCTGCCCTGAGACTCCATACGTAAACTCTTGGGCAACTGCGGTGACAGCTTTCCAACGATCTCATCAAGCTGCTTCTCCAGATTCGTCGCCAAGCCAGGACGGTCCTTTTTGACCTTCCCCATGTGATTCTGAGCATTGCGCATCAATACTGGAAATATACTCGCCGGTGTTGCCGATGCTGATCCAAAAAAGCGATCTCGAATGGTGGCGTTAACTTTGCCACCTAGCGCCGCTCGTTGAACGGATTCTAATGATGCAAACAGTCGCCCCAGCAGGTAGCCTGGATCGGTATTGTCAGTGTCTAGACTCACGGGTATCTCCTTGTTGTCGGAATTGTGTTTACTTAGCCGAGCGTCACGCGCCAATACAGCCTTGCAAAGAGCAACGCGAAGTGAGGTCACATCCCCATCAGCCCGCATCCTCATCAGCAGATTGCTGAGCAAACTGCGTGGGTATCGCTGCCCGGTCAGAATCGCTCGCGCCATCTCGCCAGCCAGATGCGGTGCAACGTCGTCCAGTTTGGGTTTGCTGCCAGTGCGATGCGGAACCGTTTCCGCCAGCAATCGCCATACAGCTGGCTCAGATTTCCAGGGTTTGGGCTCAAGCAACAGATCCTGGTAATGCTCAGAAACTCTTCGCGCAAAAATTTTCAGGGTGTCCACCTGCCAGAACCGGATCGACAACCGGGAAGCATTCGGCGCCAGCCCCAAAACATGAATCCTGGTATCCGATTGAAAATCCGGATTCAACTCTTCTAAAGGGCGACCTTTGGCTATTTTCGCCAACGTCGCATGAAGCAACGTGTTCTCGGCCTCATCGTCCGGTGCCGGAGGTTGCAGCAAGATGTTAAACAACGACTCAGCCGCTTGGGACCTTCTTGCAGACGCCGCTTCAGCCCAAAAGACAACCGTGGCATCGCCAATCTGAAGCCGATGATTATTATCTTCACTACGGCGTAGCAGATAATTTAATGCTGTTCCGTAACCAAACGCTGCCACATCAGACACTGGTGAATTATCACCTTGGGTTTTGCCGTAGGACTCGAATGCATCCTGGTTGAACGACACCAAAGATGCACCTGAACTCTGGGCGCCATTGACGTTTTTTATCGTGGGGTGGAGCTTGGCAGGAGAGGCAAACTCGCCCGTTACGAGGCATATGGATGAGTGCTTTCCGGTCTGGTTCAATTGGCGTGCCCGGACGGCAGCAGATGCAGGGCGTTCATGTAAAAATCGTTGCTCTCCTTCCAGCCGGAACACCACGTTGGTATCGAGCGCCGCCTCCGGTATACGAGCAGCCATTTCGGTGTTATCAGGATTCCATTTGCCCAAAAACGCAAGCAGGGCCTGGAGCCCGATATCGTCTTCACCGCCCAGCCAATCCTGATGAAAAAGCCTGAACGCTTCAAATGTCTTCCCTGCTCGCTCAACATCCTTTTGACTCTCACCGCCAGTGAGCCCCAGAACATAACTCGTTTTGTCCCAAAACAAACAAGGTGAAATACCTGACGATCGTTTGGGCGGCTGAGGCACCTGCATGACCCTCGGGCGCGGCGTTTTGCCTGAAGTATCCATCAAGCTGATGACATCAACCAACTCTCCCTTGCCATCTATCACCAACGCAAAGCTTATTTGTTCCTGGCTGAATCCAAAGGCTGGTACATCGTCAGTACCTTGTTCAATCAGTCGATTGTAGTAGTTGTTTAGCGCAGTGAGGATCATGACTTGTTTGCCTCCGCGCCAAACATCGGTACGTCAATCCAGCCATCCTTCATAACTGCCCGGAAATAATGCGGGGTGTAATCATCCTTGAAATCAAAATCATGGAGCATCCAGCCCAGATCTTTGTCACCTGCCAACGTTGAATCTATGTCGGGACACTCCTCCCCTTCCAATAACTCAAAATTTGCTGGAAACTCCCTGACCCCAAGACAAGGCGCATGAAAGAATTGACCTTTCCTGGCCCTCCTATTGAAAATATCGAGGTGTTTTCCTTCCGTCTCGGATGGCTCTGCCTGCTCCGTCAATTCGAAATGAGCTTCGATAACGTACGCCACCTCCCGCAGAACGGTGGCAGCCCGCTGCTGCCGATCCTGATCGACATAGGCAACCAGGCCGTCAGTGGTGCCTGCATTCATCGCTTTTTTAACGGAAGCGGCGGAGAGTTTGCTGCCAACTTCATTGCGACGTATGGATTCAAAGCGAACGGGTTTCAGTACCCGTATCCGATCAATATGCCAGCGAATAGCCGGTTTCCAGTGAATTGCCTCCAATATGCCACGTGCCGCAGACGGCGTGATCACATCATAACTAACCCGCTCGGCCTTCATTTCCGGACGGGTGAAACAAGCTCTGTCCCCCCATACTTTCAATCGAATACCATACGGCATTGCACCTCCTAGCGCCTATCAGACACCGAAATATCTCGGACCATTTAAAATACAGATTGCTCAGCTGATATAAACTCTGGGTTCTCCCAACTCAAACCACAAACCGGGTCATAAAGATCTGGCTTACAGAGCTCCAAAAACTGATCACCAAACTTGAGTGGATTGACCGCCTGCACCGCCTTTGCCGTCAGAAGTGCCCTCAGCCCATGCTCTGGAATCTGAACCAGATAGCGCTGCAGCTTCCTGGCGATCCTCCCTGGGTATTCAGCGTGAGCCAGGTCGTTCAGCAGTGACGTAATTTCCGCGTTTCCTTGTCTTTCTCCGTTGCCATGGTAAGGCACAATGACAGGCTTCATGTTGCTCTCGATCATGCGGAATTTGTTGGCGAGCTGCTCATAGGGAATCCCATCAATCCCCCCGTTTTCGACGGCTTTCAACAGTGCATAGGTATCCAATTCTGAGCCTTTCAGCCAATAGACTTCCTGAAAATAGTCCCTTATGGCCTCAAGCGACAGCGGGTTCGATGCGTGTTTACGAAATATCCCCCGGCTAGCTTGGGCATATTGCTCCAGCTCAGGTGGTGTGCTCCAAGCGCTGGCAACCCGAAACACATAGACAAAGCTCTCGTCCACCGAACGCCGACCTTCACGATTGCATCGCCCCGCCGCCTGGGCAATAGAATCAAGCCCGGCCTCGGCGCGGTACACCATCGGAAAATCTACGTCGACGCCAGCTTCGATCAATGATGTGGATATCACGCGGCAGGTTTCGCCCGCCATGAGGCGCTTCCGAATCTCGTCGAGCTGCTCGCTTCGGTGACGGGCGCACATCAGGGTTGTCAAATGGAACGTACCCTCTTTGCTTCTTATTCTGTCAAACACACTTCGGGCATGCCGACGATTGTTGAGAATGCATAGCACCTGTTGTTGACTGGCCAGTTGTTGTGCCAATTCTTCGTCGTCTAGCTCTCCCAGATGAGCGATCGACACCCTGGCCAACTGCCGATTCAACTGCTCTGGGTCAGACACCAAATCCCGAACGCCCGTCAGTCCGTCGATAAACCCATCAGTCTCCCGCAACGCCGGCTGCGTAGCGGTGCAAAGCACAGCGCTGGTTCGGTAATTCATTGCCAGCTCATTAATAACCGCAACACATGGTCGCAAGAGGTTCAGCGGCAGAGTCTGTGCTTCATCAAGAATTACCACACTACTAGCAATATTGTGGAGTTTCCGACAACGTGAAGTTCGGTTGGCAAACAGGCTTTCGAAGAACTGAACCGCCGTGGTGACAATGATTGGCGCTTCCCAGTTCTCCGCAGCCTGGCGCAGCTTGTCTCTTGAGCCAGGGTCTTTGTATTCTCTTTGTTCATCAGCAAAAGCACTATGGTGCTCCAACACGGCCCGCTCACCCAGTGGCCCCAGTGCTTCACGGAAAACGGCTGCGTTCTGCTCAACGATGCTGGTAAAAGGAATGACCAGAATGACTCGCCGCAACCTATGCTTGACGGCATGATCAAGAGCAAAAGCAAGGGAAGTCAATGTTTTGCCACCGCCGGTAGGGACATTAAGTGAAAAGAGTCCCGGCTCCCGATCCGCCTTGCTTCGGACTTCATTCAGTATTTTTGCGCGGACACTGTTCACTCCCTCGTCACTTTTAAATTTCGGCTGGTCCATGTAGCTGGCTAACTGCGCTTGCAACTCGTGAATTAACGGAAACTGGTTGTCCCTGGGCGCACGCTTTTCGATTCGGTCATAAAACGCTTCAGTATCCAAAAAGTCGGCATCCACAAGGCACGAGAACAGCATTCTCCCCAGAAAGGCCAGTTGGAAAAATTGCTGCCCGCGTCGTGGCTGAAAAGGTGGCAGACGCAGGTTATCGCCAAGCGCGATTTCTTGCTCCCAGACCGGGTTCAGATTTGTTTCGAGCTCCCGCCGTAAGCGATCGGCCAACGGCGTGATGCGGTTGTCGACGTTTTCCCGTCCATCCGACAGCCCTGCATGGTGACCCGCGATGCCATAGGCGAGAATTTTCCCAAGCTCACCGTAGCGCTCCACTACGATTTTTGCACCCCAGGTAGCGTGGTCTACTTTTTTACTGGAACCGCGCAATCTGTCCTGAAACGCTTGGCAATACTTTCCGAGGTCATGTAACACGCCAGCGACATTGCCCATGTCTGCTGCACCAAAATGTGATGCTTTTGCAGCAGCCAGTTTTCCAACTGTCAGCAGATGGTCGTTTAAAAGCTGCCACTCCTCCTCCGGCAGCGATTGAGCTGAATGCGCATAGAATATTGCGGGGTTGTTATTCTTAATGCTGGGCATTTCTTGTCATCGCCAAATTCATTTTTTGTCCCAAAGAGCCTATTCCAAACTCGTAAACCACCCTAGCACCCTGACTACCCCACCACACGCACCACTGTAAAAATTACCAGTACAATCGATACAAATCTCTGATTTTTGCTGCGACTTCTTCACGCAGCTCCAGCGGCGACAGCACTTCCACCTCCGCACCATACCGCAGAATATCCATCACCAGCTCCGGCGTTTCGGAGTACGGCAGGCTTAAGTAATATCCGTCGGACAGCCATTCGCTGACCTGTTGCGGGTGCCAGCGTTCTTCGGCAACCCATTTTGCAGCAGTGGGCGAAAACCGCAGCCTGGCGGTCCGATTGGCAGTACCACCAAAAATGCCAAAACCGCTGGACAAGAAGTGTTCGACCTCGCCTGCGTTCAGCTGTCGACAGGATTGGTCCAATACCGTTGGTTCTCTGATACGGTCAATGGAAAACAGGCGCAAGGCTCCTGCTGACTCGCAAAAAGCAGCCAGGTACCAGTTGGAGCGGTAGTGAATCAGGCGTTGCGGGTGGGTTAAGCGCGTACTCAACTGTTTGCTGCTACGTCCCTCGTAGTCCATCTTCAACAGTCGTCCACTGAGAGTCGCTTCGGCGACCGGATCAAACAGCGAGTGCGCACTTTCCCTGACCTGGATAGGTTGTATACGAATTTTTTCGCCAATCAAATCAGCATCGTGCCCGGACTCGCCCAATAGTGTTCGTATGCGTTCCTTCAGCGGCGTCAGGCGATCGCCTATCAATCCGGGCTGCACCTGTTCCAGCAATTGCTCACTTGCCAGCAAAGCATACAGCTCGGCGGCGTTCATCCAGAAACCGGGTAGCTCAAACACGGGGGCATTGGGGTCGTAACGGTGGCCGTTTTGTTCGCGGCAGTACTCCAGCGGCGCCCCCAGGTTGTTTCGCAGATATTCAAAATCGCGGGTGACGGAGTTGCGAGAGCTTTCCAGCGCTTGCATAAACCGGCTCATGGGTACCGGTCGGCGGGCATTGCGCAGCAGTTCGTGGATCCTGTAGAGTCGATCGAAACGGCTCACTGATACTCCCTGTGCCCAATTCCCATTGTGCCTTGGCAGCAATGGCTTTCCTGATTCTTGTACACTTTCTGACCAAGGTCAACCACTTACGCCAATACCAAACATCCAGAACCGCCTAAAGATTGATGTCGATTGGCCGATACCATGTGCGTTAAAGCCTTAAACCGGCCCTTTATCCACGTATTGACCTCAGGACCCCGCATGAATCCTTCAACCATCATAGGCATGCTCGCCAGTATCGCGCTTCTTGGCAGCGTGCTGTTTTTCTCTGCGGAATCGGATTCCAGCTTTCTCAACCTGCCGGGTCTGGCAATTGTCATCACTGGCACCATGGCTGCCACTTTCATTAGCTACCCACTGAAAGAAGTGGTGCGCGTGTTCGGCCTGGTGGCCCTGGTGTTCCGTCGCGAGAACACCTATACCCGCGATGACATCAAGGAAATGGTGCAGGTATCGCGGTTGTGGTTTCAGGGCAATATCAAGGATGTGGACGATGCGCTGGCAAAAATCAAGAACCCCTTTCTACGCACCGGTATCCAGTTGGTCATTGCCAACACCGACGAACAGGAAATCATTGATACCCTGCGCTGGCGTATTGCCCGGGTCAAAGCCCGTGAACGCGCCGAAGCTCACATATTCCGGACCATGTCGACCTATGCCGCTGCCTTCGGCATGATCGGCACGCTGGTCGGCCTGGTCAACATGCTGGCGGTCATGGATTCCGGCAGCCTGGACATGATTGGCCCCCAAATGGCCGTAGCACTGCTGACCACGTTCTACGGCATTCTGCTGGGCAACGTGTTCCTGCAGCCCATCGCGGTGAAGCTGGAACGTCGCACTGAGGAGCGGTTGATTGCCATGAACATGGTACTGGAAGGTATTGCCATGATGAGCAAACGTCGACCGCCATCATTTATCGAGGATACGCTGAAGTCATTTGCTGCGACCTATCAGGACGAGATCCGCGACAAGGGCATGCCGCCTTTGCGAGGAGCGGCCCGTGGAAAATAGCCGTTATGCCGTGGACATGGTGGGCGATGAAAATGGCTCGTCGGAGAGTACCGACAATAGCTGGATGCTCAGCTATCTGGACGTGCTGACACTGCTGATTGCGTTTTTTGTATTGTTGCTGGCGATGAGTGAACCGAAAACTGATGACGATGACATCCCGGCAGAAATCGCGCAAACCGGCTCTGCGGGCTCTGCTGCCGGATCCAGCACGCAGACCCCTCTGGATGAGACTGGCGGTGTGCTGCCGGGCGGTATTGGCGTGCTGCCGGAATACAATGCCCTGCTCGAGGGCCGCTCCGGCGACACTGCGCCCGATGCAGAAAATGATGGCACCGACGACGAAGATGACGAGCGCTTTGCTGACCTGGAAAACAGTCTGAATTCACTGTCCCTGCAGGGTATTGACGCGCAGCCAGGCCGTGAAGGTCTGACCCTGCGTATTGCAGATAACCTGTTGTTTGCCAGCGGTCAGGCCGAGCTGATGTACGAAGGCATGATGTTGATCAGTGAGCTGACGGATTTCCTCAATGCCTTTGAAGGTGAAATTTCCATTGAAGGTCACACCGACAACATACCCATCAATACACCGCAGTTCCCGTCCAACTGGGAGCTGTCCAGCGCACGCGCCATTTCCGTGTTGCGTTATCTGGAATTTGACGGCGTGTCGGCGAACCGCATGCGCGCCGTGGGGTATGCGGACACACGCCCGCTGCAACCCAACGATACACCACAGACCCGCGCCGGCAATCGGCGCGTGGAGCTTATTTTACGAGAACCCTGAGGTATTCAGGCCGAATGGCGCCGAATAAACTCGGCCATTTCTTTCATCACCTGATTGGCTTCGGGCAGCATTGGCACAAACAAGGGCCAGACATGGGGCTGCCCGTGCCAGATACGCAGGTCGGTGGGCACACCCGCTGCTGCGGCCCGCTCGGCAACGCGCAGGCCATCATCACGCAAGACTTCCTTGTCACTTACGTAAATCAGCAACGGCGGGAACCCCGCATATTCCGCGTACAGCGGTGACGCTCTGGCGTCCATGGCAGGTGCGCCATTGAGATAGGTTGCCGCCGCACGTCGAATCGCATCACCACTGAACATCGCGCAGGTCCGGCTATTGGTGTCGGCCGACTCGCCGGTCACTGCCAGGTCCGCATACGGGGACAACAGCACGGCTGCGCCTGGCATGGGCAGACCGGCCATGCGAATCTGCACCAGTAAGGACAGGGACAGGCCAGCGCCCGCGGAATCACCGGCCAGCACAATATCGCCAGCCTCATGCTCGGTCAGCAAATAGCGATAGGCGGCGATAACATCATCTGCGGCGGCAGGAAACGGCTGCTCCGGCGCCAGACGATAATCCAGTACAAACACCCTGGCGTCACAGGCCGCTGCAAGACGCGTAGTAAAAGCGCGATAGGACACCAGTGAGCCGAACAGATAGCCGCCGCCGTGACTGTACAATAATACGCGCTTGCCCGTGCAGGATGCCGGCACCAGCCATTCGCCGTTTACACCAGGAAGCTGCACTGGCATTACGTCGACGTCCCTGGCGATGGGGTTTTTGCCCATATCACGGTCCAGCGTCACGCGGAACCGTACCGGATCAAAATCAGGGCGTAACAATTTGGGTTTGAAACGGCGATGCAGGAACCAGCTCAGAAACCGGGATCGCAAGGAGCGGCGTTTGACGGTGGTACGGGTCAGCATCATGTCACCTTTGGCGTTGGGTTTGACCGTTGTTATTTGTCGGCTACCATCAGCGCCTCGATTTCGGCCAGTCGCCGACGCAGGGTCTCACTGTCAGCGCTGCGCACAGTGGCATGGCCCACCTTGCGCCCTTCCTTGAAAGCCTTGCCGTAGTCGTGCACATGACAGTCCGCAATCGCAGCCAGACCAGAGATGGCTGGTACGCTTCCGATAAAATTAATCATGGCACTTTCGCCAAGCTTGGCGGTAGAACCCAGCGGCAGCCCGGTAATGGCACGCAGATGGTTTTCGAACTGACTGCACTCAGCGCCCTCGATAGTCCAGTGACCAGAGTTGTGTACGCGGGGCGCGATTTCATTGGCTTTTAATCCGCCATCGATTTCGAAAAATTCGAAAGCCATTACGCCCACGTAGTTCAGATGATCCAGAACCGCCGCTGTGTACTGTTCCGCCAGGGATTGCAGCGGATGCTGATGGCTGGCGATGGAAACTCGCAGAATGCCGTTGCTGTGTGTGTTATGGACCAGTGGATAGAAATTACTGATGCCATCGCGGCTGCGCACGGCAATCAGTGACACTTCGCCGCTGAACTCCACAAAAGCTTCCAGAATGCAGGGCACACTGCCAAGCTCGGCAAAGGCCTGTCCGACATCCGCAGTCTCGCGCAACACTTTCTGGCCTTTGCCATCGTACCCCAGCGTGCGAGTCTTCAGCACTGCCGGCAGCCCGATGCTGGCGACCGCCTGTTCCAGGTCGGTCTGCGAATCAACAGGTGCAAAAGGCGCTACCGGTATCTGCAGGCTGCGGAACAGATTTTTTTCCAACAGGCGGTCACGGGCGATGCGCAACGACTCCGCACACGGGTACACCGGTACGAATTGTGACAAAAACGCCACGGTGTCGGCCGGTACACTTTCGAACTCGAAGGTCACCATGTCGACCTGATCGGCCAACTGACGCAGGTGTTCATGGTCATGGTAATCCGCGTGAATATGTTCACCCAGCGTGGCAGCACAGGCATCGTGCGCCGGATCCAGGAACACAAATTTCATGCCCAGCGGGGTGCCGGCCAATGCCAGCATCCTGCCCAACTGGCCACCACCAATGACGCCAATTTTCATGATTGTTCAGGCCTGCCGTGGATCGGGGTTATCGAGCACATTGCTGGTCTGCCTGGCACGGAATGCCTGCAACGCCTGTAGATGCTCGGGATATTTGTTGCCCAGGATGCTGGCTGCCAGCAAGGCCCTGTCTCTTATACACATCTGACGCTGCCGACGATCTACTCTGTGT
>CAJXPR010000031.1 GCA_913058135.1 uncultured Gammaproteobacteria bacterium | reverse complement strand
TGAGATCTGGAGTGAAGAGAACTGGAACGAACAGGCAGACAGCTGGTTCGCCGGTGCAACAGGTCAGGCGGAACTGCCGCCCGAACTGTTAAGTCTGTCGCTGTAAGCTGGTTTTATTGTTGGGAACAGGGCGTCAGTCTTCTCGGAACGGTGTGTTATGACTACACAGACTCATGAAATACAGGGTCATGAAACGGTGCTGCTGCATCCCGCTGTGGACGCGCTGCTGACCGATCCGGCAGGGTTATATGTCGACGGCACGTTTGGTCGGGGTGGTCATTCGCGTCTGATTCTGGAGCGGCTTGAACAGCAGGGTCGCCTGCTGGGCATCGACAAGGACCCGCGGGCTATCGAAGCGGGTCTGGCACTGATGGAGAGCGATGCACGTTTTACCATCAGGCAGGGCTCTTTTGACGAGCTTGATGTCATGCTCGCAGAACTTGACGCGACTGGCGGGGTCGACGGCATCTTGCTGGACCTGGGTGTGTCGTCACCGCAACTGGACGAAGCGGCACGCGGTTTCAGCTTTACCCAGGATGGTCCGCTGGACATGCGCATGGACCCTGCGACCGGACCCAGTGCCGCCGAATGGCTGGCAACCGCCGACGAACAGGATATAGCCGACGTCATTTACCGCTACGGCGAGGACCGTTTTTCACGGCGTATTGCACGGGCCATTGTTAAAGAGCGGGAAGTGGCACCCATAAGCCGGACCTTGCAGTTGGCCGAAATAGTGAAACAGGCCAATCCGGCCTGGGAAAAACACAAACATCCTGCGACACGTGCATTTCAGGCCATCCGAATACATATAAACAAAGAACTTGTGTCGCTGGAGAAAGTGCTGGAGAAAGCCCTGGCAGCATTGAGACCGGGCGGCCGACTGGTAGTGATCAGCTTTCACTCACTGGAAGACAGGATGGTCAAGCAGTTCATCCAGAAGCAAAGCAAGGGAGATGACTTTCCCAGGGATTTGCCGGTGACAGTCTCGGCACTGAATCCGACACTGATCAAGATAGGCAAGGCGGTCAAGCCATCGGAGCAGGAGATCAGGCAAAACCCCAGGGCTCGCAGTGCGGTTATGCGAGTCGCGGAAAAGCCGGCCTCAGACTAAGGCCAGATGCAGGAAAACCTATAACAGACAAGATGTCATGATGAAAACAGAGCAGAGCAGAGATGAATCAGTAGCACCGGTCAGCAACAGGGTGACTGAGACAGCTGTGTCTGTTGTTGGCTGGTTGCAGCTGTTCAATGCTCGCAATCTGGGTCTGGCAGTTCTGCTTGCGGCAATCATGGTATCGGCACTGGCGGTCGTCAACACCAGCTTCAAGAGCAGAACGGTATTTCATGAGTTGCAGAAATTGCGCGCAGAGAGCAATGAGCTTGACGTGCAACGGGGTCAGTTGCTGATTGAGCAAAGTACCTTCGGACTGGAGGGAAGAATCGAACAGAAAGCCATGGAAGAGCTGGAAATGACGTTGCCCGATTGGTCAAGAATAATAATGGTGCGCCATGAGTGATTCGCAGACAGTAAAACGTTTCGGCAGCTGGCGCCTGGCGCTGGTCTGGGTTGCGCTTGCACTGGCGGTCCTGGCGTTGCTTTGGAAGCTGATGACCCTGCTGCTGGTTGATCGCGACTTTCTGCAGGGGCAGGGCGATGCCCGTACTATTCGTATTGAGCCGCTGGTGGCACATCGTGGCATGATCACCGACCGCAACGGCGAGCCACTGGCTATCAGCACGCCCGTCAAGTCAATCTGGATCAATCCTCGCGAGATGGCCGGCGACGAGAGTGCGGTTCGTCAACTGGCACGCTCTCTGCAGCTGAGCGAAGACAGCCTGCTGGCGTCGGTGGAAGCAAATGCCGAGCGCGAATTCCTCTATGTCCGTCGCCGCATGCCACCGGCCGAAGCCGATGCTGTGCTGGCTATGTCCCTGCCTGGCGTTTATGCGCGTCAGGAGTATCAGCGCTATTACCCGCAGGGTGAGGTCACGGCACATGTGCTGGGTTTCAGCAACGTTGATGATATTGGCCAGGAAGGTCTCGAGCTAGCCTTTGACGAATGGCTGAAAGGTGTGCCGGGCCGTCAGCAGGTTATCAAGGATCGTCGGGGCCGTATCATTCGTCAGCTGGATACCATCGAGACTGCTCAGCCAGGCAATACATTGGCACTGAGCATTGATTTTCGTATCCAGAACCTGGCCTACAAAGAGCTCAAGGCCGAGTTTGTGCACCGCGATGCGCGGGCCGCCTCCGCTATTGTTCTGGATGTCAAAACCGGCGAGGTGCTGGCCATGGTTAACCAGCCGTCTTTCAACCCGCACAACCGGGCCAGCCTGGCTGATTTTGGCGCGCTGCGGAACCGGTCAGTCACCGATCTGTTTGAACCTGGTTCGACACTGAAACCCTTTACTGCAATTGCTGCACTGGAGTCGGGGTTGTACAACCGCGAAACCATCATCAGCACTCATCCCGGCCGAATGCGGGTGGGCCGCGACGTGGTGCAGGATCGCGGGCGGAATTTCGGAGATGTGACGCTGGAAGGCATGCTGGTCAATTCCAGTAATATTGCCTCAGCCAAAATCGCCCTGGCCGTGGGCCATGAGGCGCTGCGCGATGTGCTGCTGCGGGTCGGCTTTGGCGAGAATCCGGCCAGCGGTTTTCCCGGCGAGCGTGCCGGCGTGATGCCCAACCATCGAATATGGCATGACATCGAACTGGCCACGCTGTCATTCGGTTATGGCATGTCGACCTCTACTCTGCAACTGGCACAGGCGTACTCGGTGATTGCCAACGACGGCTTGCGTGTGCCGGTGACGTTGCTCAAGGACGGCAACCAGATGGCAGGCGCCAGTGAACCGCAACGCGTGGTCGATGCGGACGTGGTGGCGCAAGTCCAGGACATGCTTGAGGCTGTCGTGGACCCTGAGCAGGGTGGTTTTGATGGTGCCAGTGTGCCTTTTTACAGCATCGCCGGTAAAACCGGAACGGCCCGTGTCGTAGGTGCCAGCGGCTATGAAGCGAATCTGCATAACTCCATGTTTGCTGGTTACGTGCCGGCAGACGATCCGCGCATCGTGGTTATCATTGTTGTCAATGAACCCAAGGGGGCCGAGCACTACGGAAGCCAGGTTGCTGCACCGGTGTTTGCGCGCATCGCCTCTGGTGCAATGCGCTTGCTTGAAGTGACGCCCGATGCAATAGACCCATCACGCATTATGACGCTGAGCGCGAGGTGAGACCTGTGAATACCGCCCGACAGACCGCCGCAGAAATGCCATTGATCGCGTTGATTGACGGGCTTGCCCTGGATGACGAATGCCGGCAGGCCTGCACAGGCCTTTCGGTTACCGGTCTGACGCTGGACAGTCGTCAGGTCAAGCCCCGTGAGCTATTTGTAGCCCTGTTTGGCAAGAATCACGATGCCCGCGATTACATCGATCTGGCACTGGAACGTGGCGCGACTGCGGTGCTGGCCGATGAAGGCGGCGAATGCCAGGGTTGCCGCTGGGTCGGCAAAGTGCCAATCATTGCGGTCAACAGCCTGCGCGTTCGGCTGGGCGAAATTGCTGCGCGTTTTTACGCCCACCCTTCAGAGCAACTGCCGGTCATGGGCGTGACGGGCACCAACGGCAAGACCAGCTGCACGCAGTTCATCGGACAAATACTGTCCGGACTTGACCGGCGTTGCGGTATCGTTGGCACCCTGGGCTACGGCGTGTTTCCGGCTCTGGAAGATACCGGTTTTACCACCCCTGATCCGATCATTTTGCAGGCGGCGCTTGCCGATGTTTTACAGCAGCGGGCGTCCTGTGTAGCCATGGAAGTGTCATCGCAGGGTTTGCATCAGCATCGCCTGAACGGCGTGCGTTTTCACAGTGCGGTTTTCACCAATCTGACACGGGACCATCTGGATTATCACGGCAGTATGGCGGCATATGCCGAGGCCAAACGCCGATTGTTCGAGCACGATGCACTGCAGGTTGGCATCGTCAATGCTGATGACAGCTATGCGGCCTGCATGCTTAATGCATTGCCTCGATTTGCCCGGAGTCTGACCTACAGTGTGCGGGACAATCGGGCTGACGTTCATGCCCGTGCCCTGAGCTTTGAGCCTGACGGTTACCGCGCCCGGGTACACACGCCCTGGGGCGAAGGTGATATCCACGGGCGGTTGCTGGGGTCATTCAATTTCAGCAATGTGCTGGCCGCCATTACCGCCGTTATGACATTACCTGAGGAGATGGTGCTGGCCGACGTTCTGGCGCAGGTTGAGTTACTGAAGCCGGTCAGCGGTCGTATGGAACTGCTTGGCGACGGGGAATCCGACGTCACCGCCGTCGTGGATTACGCCCATACGCCTGATGGCTTGAGCTCGGCTCTGAGGGCCATCCATGAACACGTTGATGGCCGCATCTGGTGTGTCTTCGGTTGCGGGGGCAACCGGGACCAGGGCAAGCGACCTTTGATGGCCGAGGTGGCCGAGGAACTGGCGGATTTTGTCGTGCTGACCGATGACAATCCGCGCAATGAAAACCCGGACGATATCATACGACAGATCCTGTTGGGCTTTAATGCCCGCGACGGCGTTTACGTTGAGCGCGATCGTGCCGCCGCGATCGCTTACGCCATCGCTTCGGCAGCGCCCGGAGACATTGTTCTGGTTGCCGGCAAGGGTCACGAAAGTTATCAGGACATTAGCGGGCAGCGCATGGCGTTCAGCGATACGGCACAGGTCCGTCTGGCACTGCAGATGCGTTCGCAGCGGGCGTCCGGTCAGGTATCAGGCAGCGAGGAGAGGTCATGATCGGGACCATGAATCTGAGTGCGCCAACCGAGTACATGCCTGCCAGGCTGATGGGCACCGACGTGACTTTTTCGCGGGTGAGCACGGACTCTCGGAAGCTGCAGGCCGGCGATCTGTTTGTCGCCCTCAGTGGCGAGAACTTTGACGGCAACCGTTTTGTAGCGCAGGTTGCCGGCATGCAGGCAGTGGCGGCGATTGTCAGTGAGGCTCAGGACACGGCGATACCGCAGTTGGTGGTGGAAGACACTGCGGTGGCGCTGGGCTGGCTGGGGCATATCAACCGTAAACGCTCTCGAGCCAACATCGTTGCTATCACCGGGAGCCAGGGCAAAACCTCGGTAAAAGAGATAACGGGCTCTATTTTGTCACAACAATTCAATGTGCTGGTCACACGCGGCAACCTGAACAATACCATCGGTGCGCCGATGATGCTGCTGGAACTTGAGCAGCAGCATCAGCAAGCCGTCATTGAGCTGGGCGCGAATGCCGCCGGTGAGATTGCCTGGACTGCGAAGCTGACCGATCCACATATTGTCCTGATCAACAACGCCGCTGAAACTCACCTGGAGGGTTTCGGCAGCCTGGCCGGCGTGGTGCAGGCAAAAGGCGAAATCATCGACTCGGCACCATCAACGCACACAGTAGTACTGAATGCTGATGACCCCAACACTGCGCAGTGGCGTGAACGTGCAGGGCGCAGACGCTGTGTAACGTTTGGTCTGGACAATGCAGCTGATTACCAGGCGGTGAATCTGGTCCTGACTGCAAATGGCACACGCTTTGATATCGAGTTCGCACGCGGCCGGATTGCCTGTTTCCTGCCATTGCCCGGCCGTCACAATGTCGCCAATGCGCTGGCTGCCGCCGCACTTTGTCTGGAGGCCGGGGCGTCAGCAGCCAGCGTCTATGACGGGATGGCGAGGGTCTCTGCGGTCCCCGGACGGTTGTGTCCGGTTCCCGGTATCAACAACAGCCGGTTGCTGGATGACAGCTACAATGCCAGCCCTTCATCGTTCAGGGCCGCCATTGATGTGCTGGCCGCCATACAGGGCGGCGGCAATATTCGTCGCGTGCTGGTCATGGGCGATATGGCTGAGCTGGGCGCGTTAACGGTCCAGGCTCATCGCGATGTTGGCAGTTATGCGCGCGACAGTGGCCTGAATGAATTCTGGAGTACCGGTGCCTGCAGTGAGCTGGCCAGTCAGGCCTTTGGTGAAGGCGGCCGGCATTTTGAGGATAGAGATGCCCTGATCGAGTACGCCATGCAGGAACTCGACGACAGGACGGTCGTCCTGGTCAAGGGCTCGCGTAGCGCCGGCATGGACTACGTCGTACAACAATTAAGCAATACGGAGAATGTCTGATGTTGGTGCTGCTGGCTGATTACCTCATGCAGATTGATCCCGGTTTTGCGGTTATTCAATACATAACCGTGCGCGGCATCATGGGTATTCTGACGGCGTTGATCATATCCCTGTTGATTGGTCCCTGGATGATACGTCGCCTGAACTATCACCAGATCGGGCAGGTCGTGCGCACCGACGGCCCCGAGACACATTTCAGCAAGGCTGGCACGCCAACCATGGGTGGGGCACTGATACTGGTCAGTATTGTGCTCAGCACGCTGATCTGGGCTGACCTGCGTAATGCCTATGTCTGGGTTACCATGCTGGTAACTGTGCTATTTGGCGCGATTGGCTGGATTGATGATTACCGCAAAGTTTTTCGCAAGGACCCTAAAGGCCTGCCAGCCAGATGGAAATATCTCTGGCAGTCAGTGATCGGCCTGGGGGCGGCACTGTTCCTTTACTACACCGCCACCGACCCGGTGCAGACGGCGTACATCGTCCCGTTTTTCAAGGATGTTTCCATTGAAGTGGGGCTGCTGTTTGTCGTGGTCACCTATTTTGTCATTGTCGGCAGCAGCAACGCCGTCAACCTGACCGATGGTCTCGATGGTCTGGCCATACTTCCGACTGTCATGGTCGGCGGCGCACTGGGCATCATTGCCTACCTGGCCGGCCACGCAGAGTTCTCGGTTTATCTTAACATCCCGACGGTGACCGGCGCTGGCGAGCTGGTGATTTTCTGCGGGGCACTGCTGGGTGCCGGGCTCGGCTTTCTGTGGTTCAACACCTATCCGGCGCAGGTCTTTATGGGAGATGTCGGCGCGCTGGCGCTGGGCGCCGCCCTGGGAATTGTGGCTGTCATATCACGCCATGAAATTGTGCTGTTCATCATGGGCGGCATATTCGTCATGGAAACCATGTCGGTCATATTGCAGGTGGCGTCATTCAAATTGACCGGCAAGCGCATTTTTCGCATGGCGCCGCTGCATCACCATTTTGAACTCAAGGGCTGGCCGGAGCCGCGTGTCATTGTGCGGTTCTGGATTATCACGGTAATGCTGGTGCTGTTCGGGCTGGCAACGCTGAAACTGAGATAGCAGGCGATATTTTTACGGAGACGCGTCGATGACGCAGGCAATGGATAACAAGCTGGCAGTGATCGTTGGTCTGGGTAAGACCGGGTTGTCCTGCGCGCGCTATTTCCATGCCCATGGCCGTCCGTTCAAAGTCATGGACAGCCGCTTCAGTCCGCCGGCACTGGCCGAGTTTGAAACCGAATTTCCCCGGGAAGTGATCGAACTGGGCGGGTTTTCGCAGCAAAGTCTGTTGCAGGCCAGCGAAATTGTGCTCAGTCCCGGCATCAGCCTGCAAACGCCGGAAATCGCCTTCGCCATCAGTCAGGGCGTGCCGGTAACCGGTGACATCGATATCTTCAGTCGCGAAGTAAAGGCGCCGGTGATTGCCGTCACGGGTTCCAATGGTAAAAGCACCGTAGTGACACTGGTGGCAGAAATGGCTCGCCAGGTCGGTATCAGGGTTGCGGTTGGTGGCAATCTTGACGGCCGCGCCAGCATGCCGGCACTGGACTTGCTGCACAGCGGTGAACGTGATCTTTATGTGCTGGAATTGTCGAGTTTTCAGCTGGAAACCACCGGCCAGCTCAATGCGGAAATCGCCGTGATATTAAACCTGAGCGAGGATCATCTGGATCGATACGCTTCCATGCAGGATTACGCTGCCGCCAAGCAGCGGATTTTCCGCGGCGCCCGACAGGTGCTGGTGAACCGTGATGATCCGGCCAGTGAACCCTGGCATGCCGGGGCGGAGAAACGCTGGAGCTACGGTTTGAGCGCTGCGCCGGATAACCACGGCTATGGTCTGTCGGTAAAGGACGGCGAAGGCTGGCTGATGCGCGGCGCCAGCTATCTTATGCCGGTGCGCGATATCGCTCTGGTGGGTCGTCATAACGTTGGCAATGCCATGGCGGCACTGGCGCTGGGTCATGCTGTGGGCATTCCGGATGCTGCCATGATGACAACCCTGCGTGAATTCCCGGGGTTGCCTCATCGTTGCCAGTTGCTGCGCAGTTTGCGCGGCGTTGACTATTACAACGATTCCAAAGGCACCAATGTTGGCGCCACACTGGTGGCCATTGAATCCGTAGCAGAGCGTTGTCGTGGCGAGATTGTGCTGATTGCCGGTGGTATTGGCAAAGATGCGGATTTTTCGCCGTTGCTGCCAGCACTTGAACGGTATGTTAAACGTGTTGTGCTGATCGGTCGGGATGCGGACAAGCTGGCCCGGTTGATTGGCAATCGTGCCGACCTGATGCGTGCCAGTTCAATGGACGAGGCGGTTCTGGAAGCAGCCAGCAGTGCAGCCGACGGCGATGCTGTGCTGCTGTCGCCGGCATGCGCCAGCTTCGACATGTTCAAGGACTTTGCGCATCGTGGCCGCGTATTTACCGCTGCCGTGGAGGCTCTGTCATGAGTATGTTGCTGAGCAGGGGCAGAGGTGCAGTCAGGGTCGAGCCGCGCGCTGTTGAGCGGCCGGTAAACACCTTGCTGCTGGTGCTGTTGCTGCTACTGGGTACCGGTCTGATCATGATGACGTCTGCGTCCATGGAGATTGCCAACAGCATGGCGGGTGATCCCTTCTATTTCTTTAAGCGCCAGGTGTTTTTTATCGGTGTTGCAATGGTCGTCATGCTGGTGACTCTGCATATAGACATGAATCTGTGGTATCGCAGTAGTCCGCTATTGCTGTGCATGACGCTGGTTTTGCTGGCGGCCGTGCTGGTGCCCGGCATCGGCACCGTGGTTAACGGCAGTGCTCGCTGGATAGATCTGGGCTTCTACCGGCTGCAGCCTTCGGAAATGGCAAAAATATTTATGGTGTTATACATGGCAGCTTACCTGCAGCGTCATCGGAATGAGGTTTATGAGCGCTGGTCAGGCTTTTTAAAACCAATGGTCATTCTGGCCGCCGCGATTACCTTGCTGCATTTTGAACCCGATCACGGTGCCATGGTTATCATGATGCTGACTACCTTCACCATGTTGTTCCTCGCCGGCGCCAGGTTGCACCGGTTTTTACTGATCGTCATGGTGTGCTTCGCCGGTGTTGTCGCGCTGGCAATCATGAAGCCCTATGTGATTAATCGCCTGACCTCGTTTCTGAATCCCTGGGCGGCGGAATATGTTTATGGGGAAGGCTATCAGCTGACCCAGGCCCTGATAGCATTCGGGCGTGGTGAATGGTTAGGGGTCGGTCTGGGCAACAGTATCCAGAAGCTCTATTTTTTGCCAGAGGCCCACACTGATTTTGTGCTGTCGATTATTGCGGAGGAGATGGGGCTGCTCGGTGTGCTGTTTGTCCTGTCCCTGTTTATCACCCTGGTCTGGAAGGCATTGCGTCTGGGCCGCGAGTGCGAAGCCAGGGGACGTTATTTCCCGGCTTACGTGGCATATGGCACAGGCATGCTGTTCGCGACGCAGGTGTTTATTAATTTTGGTGTCAATACCGGCCTGTTGCCGACCAAAGGGCTAACACTGCCGTTTCTGAGTTACGGCGGCAACAGTCTGCTGGTCAGCTGTTTCATGGTTGCCATTTTGATGCGGATCGAATTTGAGTTGCGCACCCGACCGGATCCGGACCCTGCCGGAGGTGATGCATGAGTCAGCTAACGGTGTTGATCATGGCTGCCGGCACTGGCGGGCACATATTTCCGGCCTTGAGCATCGCTCGGGTATTGCAGTCCCGTGACGTACGGGTCGAGTGGCTGGGCACACCGGGCGGTATGGAAAACGACGTTCTGCGTGACACTGACATCAATTTGCATCGCCTGCAGGTCAATGGCCTGCGCGGCAAAGGCAGCCTGGCCCTGGTAAAAGCACCCTTCATGTTGCTGGCCAGCATCTGGCAGTCGTTGCGCCTGCTGCAGACGTTGCGACCCTGCTGTGTGCTGGGAATGGGAGGGTATGTTACCGGGCCAGGAGGTGTGGCCGCCTGGGTGCTACGTCGTCCGCTGCTTATTCATGAGCAGAACGCGATCGCGGGACTCAGTAACCGGTTGCTGAAACCCCTGGCCACCAAAGCAATGGAAGCGTTTCCGGGAACCTTCCGGCCAGACACAAGGGTTATCCACACCGGCAACCCGGTGCGTGCCGACATCGCCTGCATTGGCGCTGATGCTGGTCGCACGCCTGATGCCACCCGTCCCATGCGTCTTCTGGTGCTTGGCGGCAGCCTGGGGGCGGCAGCCATCAACGAGGTGGTTCCGCAGGCTGCTGCCGGTTTCGGTAGCGACCTTGAGATCTGGCACCAGACCGGCCGTAACAAACACGAACAAACACTGGCGGCTTACCAGCCGGAAGCGGTGGGCGCTAAAGAGAAACTGAAGCGCCAGGTCGAACCGTTTATTGATGATATGGCATCGGCTTACGACTGGGCAGACCTGGTATTGTGCCGTGCGGGGGCCAGCACAGTGGCTGAACTGACGGCTGCCGGCGTGCCGGCAATTCTGGTGCCTTATCCACACGCAGTGGATGATCACCAGACGCATAACGCGGGCTGGCTGGTTGACGCCGGTGCTGCCGTGCTGATGCCACAACCTGAGCTGAACAGGGAAAGTCTGCAGCAAATACTAGAGGAGTTTATGAAAGATAAACAACGCCTGAGGGTCATGGCGCAGCGTGCGCGTGAACTGGCCGTCAACGATGCGGCCGAACGAATCTCTGATATCTGTCTGGAGGTTTGCCGTGGCTGACCAGCGTTATTACCAGGTGCCGGAAATGCGTCGTATCAAGACCATCCATTTTGTTGGTATTGGTGGTGCAGGTATGTGCGGTATTGCCGAAGTGCTGCTGAATCAGGGTTACAGTATTACCGGGTCTGATATCAAAGCGTCGGCGGTGACCGAACGCCTGGCAAGCATGGGGGCCCGGGTATTCATCGGTCACAGCAGTGACAATATTGCCAGTGCCGATGTGGTGGTGTACTCCAGCGCTGTGCGCAACGAGAACCCGGAACTGGTGGCCGCCAAGCAGTCCGGCAAACCCATTATCCCGCGGGCCGAGATGCTGTCGGAGCTGATGCGTTACCGTCATGCCGTGGCTATCGCCGGCACGCACGGCAAAACCACAACGACCAGTCTGGTGGCTTCCATTTTTGCTGAGGCAAAACTGGCGCCTACCTTCGTCATCGGCGGGCGGCTGAACAGCGCCGGTGCCAACGCAGGGCTGGGTGAGAGCCGCTATCTGGTCTGTGAAGCTGACGAAAGCGATGTGTCCTTCCTGCATCTGCAACCCATGGTCGCGGTGGTCACCAATATCGATGCTGACCATATGGGTTCCTACGATGGTGACTTCAACAAGCTGAAAAGTTACTTTGTCGAATTCCTGCACAACCTGCCTTTCTATGGGCTGGCGGTACTGTGTATTGATGACCCGGTTGTCGCCGAGATCATGCCTCGCATATCGCGACCGGTACTGACCTACGGCTTCGCCGAAAATGCAGATTACAGAATCGCCAACCTGCGTCAGGATAAGCAGTTTACCGATTTTGATGTCTTCCGCCCCGATGGCCATGAGCCGCTGCATATCAGTCTGGGAATCCCTGGTCGCCACAATGCGCTTAACGCCACCGCCGCGATCGCCGTGGCGACCGATGAGGGTATTGCAGATGCCGCAATTTGCAAAGGCCTGACAGAGTTCGCTGGCGTAGGCCGGCGCTTTGATATTCAGGGTGAATTCCCCATCGCCGATGGCAAGATCATGTTGCTTGACGATTACGGTCATCATCCCAGTGAAGTGGCGGCAACCGTCGCCGCGTTGCGCGCGGGTTGGCCGGAATCGAGACTGGTGATGATTTATCAGCCGCATCGTTATTCCAGAACCAAGGACCTGTACGACGATTTTGTCCGCGTGCTGTCAGAAGTCGATGTGTTGTTGATGCTTGATGTCTATTCCGCAGGTGAAGACCCGGTGCCGGGAGCGGACTCGCGCAGCCTGTGCCGCAGCATACGTCTGCGCGGCAAGGTGGACCCGGTGTTTGTCAACGATGAAGCTGATGTTCGCGGCGTGCTGAAAGACCTGGCGAAGGACGGGGATATCGTCATTACCCAGGGCGCAGGCAGTGTCGGCGCCCTGGCCCGGACATTGGCCGCACAGGGGTTGATGTGATGAGTGATATGAATGTGACAGAGAATTCAATCAGGCACCTTGGCCGCGTGGCGGTGCTGATGGGCGGCGATTCCGCCGAGCGCGAGATTTCCCTGCTCAGCGGCCAGGCCGTGTTGACAGCGCTGCAGGGGCAGGGCGTCGATGTTGTCGGTATTGACGTCGGTCCGGATATTGCAGAGCGCCTGCGCAGCGAAAAAGTGGACCGGGTCTTCAATATTTTACATGGCCGCGGCGGTGAGGACGGCAAGCTGCAGGGCTTGCTGGAGATGATGCATATTCCTTATACCGGCAGCGGCGTGCTTGCCTCGGCGTTGGCCATGGACAAGGTAAAGACCAAACAGCTATGGGCGGCAAGCGGGTTGCCCACGCCGCGTTTCAGCGTGTTGTGTGATAGCAGCGACTGGCAGGGATTGATTGGGGAAATGGGTGAGGTGGTGGTCAAGCCTGCTCACGAAGGATCCAGCATCGGTATGTCCATGGCCGCAGATGCGGAAGCATTGCGAGACGCCTATCAAAAAGCCGGTGCCTACGACACAGCGATCATCGCGGAACAGCGTATCCGCGGCGCGGAATTCACCGTGCCGGTGATACATGGTGAAGCATTCCCCGCCATTGAGCTGAGCACCAGTCATGAGTTCTACGATTACGATGCCAAATACGTGGCGAATGATACCAACTACCTTTGTCCGGCTCCGCTGACAGAAGCAAAGGCTGCAGAGCTGTCGGAGCTGTGCCTGCAGGCATTCTCCATCCTGGGTGCTGAGGGTTGGGGCCGTGTTGATGTCATGCAGGATCAGCAAGGCCGGTTCTGGTTGCTGGAACTGAACACGGTGCCGGGAATGACAGACCACAGTCTGGTGCCACTGTCGGCGGCCAGCAAAGGCCTGGATTTTCCGGCACTGGTAATGCACATACTGGTGGGAGGCGCGGTCAGCGATAGCAGATGAGCGAACAACAACGCCGATCAACATTCTCTGCCTATACCGGCACTTCCGATGTCCCGATGGACTTTGCGCCGGTGCGTGCCGACGCACGTCACGCAGCGGCCGAAGTACCGGCAGAAAAGCGCTCGGGTGGCGGACTGCGACTGGTATTGCTGGGAATGATTCTGTTTGGCGCGGGCGCAATCGCGATTCATCAGTATAGAGGGGTGGTGGCGGATTACGCAGCACTGCTGGCGGATCGAATGCCAGTACTGAATTTGCCGGATATAAATCGACCGGTAATAAACCGCGAGATCAATACCGTCAGGCTTGATTCGCCGCTGCATCGACTGACCGGACAGGAAGTGAGAACACTGCTGGCGAAATACACCGAATCAGGATTTCTGGGGGTAGACGTACAGGATCTGCGCGATGAGCTCGAGCAGAATCCCTGGGTAGCGCACGCCACGGTGCGGCGCGTTTGGCCGGATGTGCTGGTGGTCAGCATTCGCGAGCAACAGCCAATCGCCCGCTGGGGAGAAGCGTCATTGCTCAACGAAACGGGAGAGGTGTTTACGCCACCTTTGCGCGGGCCGGAATCTGCATTGCCGGCGCTGGCGGGCCCGGACGGCTCCGAAGCGCTGGTGTTGTCGCAGTACGAATTTTTCGCCGAAACGCTGGCGCCGCTGGACATGAGATTGGCGTTGGTAAGTCTGAGTCAGCGTGGCAGTTGGACGATTGAAGTCGAGGACGGCCCTGTACTGCGTTTGGGCCGTGACGATGTGGAGGCGCGGCTGAACCGGCTGGTATCGGTTTATCGCAGCGGATTACAGGACCATTTGGCAGATGCGCGCACGATCGACTTGCGGTACGGGAATGGATTTTCAGTCAGTAGAAATACGGTAGCCGCAGATGCTGTGGCCCGTCGGTGAGAGCAGGTGTGACATATGAGCGCTCCAGATAACAGCAACATGATCGTAGGCCTGGATATCGGCACGTCCAAGGTGGTCGCCATCGTGGGCGAGGTGAAAGACGATGGCAGTCTGAATATTGTCGGTATCGGCAGTCATCGATCGCGTGGACTCAAGAAGGGGACCGTGGTCAATATCGAGTCGACGGTGGAGTCGATTCAACGGGCCGTGGAAGAGGCGGAATTGATGGCGGGATGCCGCATCCACTCGGTCTATGCCGGTATTGCCGGCAGCCATATCCGCAGCATGAATTCACACGGCATCGTGGCGATACGCGACCGGGAAGTTACGCGGGCTGATATTGATCGGGTGATTGATGCGGCGCAGGCAGTTGCCATTCCTGCTGATCAGCGCGTGCTGCATATTCTGCCGCAGGAATACATTATCGATTCGCAGGAAGGTGTGAAAGAACCACTGGGTATGTCGGGCGTGCGCCTGGAGGCCAAAGTGCATCTGGTCACCTGTGCCATCAATGCCGTGCAGAACATCGAGAAATGCATCAAGCGCTGCGGTTTGCAGACTGAGGAAATAATTCTGGAGCAGTTGGCCTCGAGTTACGCGGTACTGACCGAGGATGAAAAGGAGCTCGGGGTATGTATGGTCGATATTGGCGGTGGCACAACAGACATTGCCATATTTACCGAAGGCGCCATTCGTCATACCGGCGTGATCCCCATTGCCGGTGATCAGGTCACCAATGATATTGCCATGGCATTGCGCACGCCGACGGACAATGCCGATGAGATCAAGATCAAGTACGCCTGCGCGCTGACTCAGCTCGCCAGCGCCGGCGAAATGATCAAGGTGCCGGGTGTCGGTGAAAGACCTGCGCGGGAATTGTCACGCCAGGCGTTGGCCGAAGTTGTTGAGCCGCGCTATGACGAACTGTTCACCCTGGTCAAGGCAGAATTGCAGCGCAGCGGCTACGAAAACCTGCTGGCTGCGGGTGTGGTGTTGACCGGTGGTACCAGCAAAATGGAGGGCGTCATTGAACTGGCGGAAGAGATATTCCATATGCCGGTGCGTATCGGTATGCCACAGAGTGTCAAGGGGCTGGCAGACATCGTGCGCAACCCGATTTATTCCACGGGTGTTGGCTTGCTGCTGTACGGCATGCGACAGATGCAACAGCAGGAGCGTAGCCACCATCCGGTAACCGTCAAAGAACCAAAGATAAGCATCGTCGAACGGGTAAAGAACTGGCTTAAGGAAAACTTTTAGGCCGTAAATTTTGAACGAAAAGATTAGTCAATTCAGCAATCAATAAATCAAAGGCATGACAGGGGGTCGTATGTTTGAACTTCTAGATAGTATTCCACAAAGCGCCGTCATCAAGGTTATCGGTGTTGGCGGCGGCGGCGGCAACGCCGTCCGTCACATGATCAGCAATCACGTCGAAGGTGTCGAGTTTGTCTGTGCAAACACCGATGCGCAGGCGCTGACCAATCTGCAGGCGAAGACACTGCTGCAGATGGGCAGTACCGTTACCAAGGGGCTGGGGGCCGGTGCCAATCCGGAGATCGGTCGTCAGGCCGCCCTGGAAGATCGCGAAGAAATCGCGGAGATTCTCAGCGGTGCCGATATGGTCTTTATCACTGCAGGCATGGGCGGTGGCACCGGCACCGGCGCTGCGCCGATATTCGCCGAAGTAGCGCGGGAGCTGGGCATACTCACCGTTGCGGTGGTCACCCGGCCGTTCCCGTTCGAAGGCAAGAAGCGATCCCTGATCGCTGATCAGGGTATCATGGAGCTTTCTCAGCACGTCGACTCCCTGATCACCATCCCCAACGAAAAGCTGTTGTCAGTACTGGGCAAAAACGCATCGCTGCTGGACGCATTCAAGGCGGCCAATGATGTGCTGTTGGGTGCGGTCAAGGGTATCGCCGATCTGATCATCCGTCCGGGCATGATCAACGTGGACTTTGCCGATGTGCGGACGGTTATGTCAGAGATGGGCATGGCGATGATGGGCACCGGTTACGCAACCGGCGAAGGCCGGGCTCGTGAGGCAGCGGAAGCGGCAATTCGTAGCCCGCTGCTCGAAGACGTCAACCTGCACGGCGCGCGCGGTATTCTGGTCAACATCACAGCGGGCGAAAACCTGTCGCTGGGCGAGTTCTCCGAAGTGGGTGATACCATTTCCGAATTTGCCTCCGATGATGCCACGGTCGTGGTGGGTACAGTTATCGATGCTGACATGGGCGACGAAATCCGCGTGACCGTGGTGGCGACCGGCCTGGGAGAGCTGCGCGCAGCTGAAGCCCGTCCTACCAAGGTGGTGGATAATACCCGGTCAGCGTCGGCAGCGGGCGGCAACTATCGCGCGGTAGATCGACCTGCAGCGCCGGCTGCGCGAACGCGACCGGCGGCCAGTTCCCACACCATGCCGCAGAACAGCGGCTTCGCCAAGGCGGTGGGCGCCGAGGACAGCATGGACTACCTGGACATCCCGGCGTTTTTGCGTCGCCAGGCGGACTGAAAAACTGCTGGAGCCAGGGCGGTTGAAGCCCGGACACGGTCAATTCGGTGTTTGGGTTCTCAACTGATATTTGCTATCATCGGCCGAAATGCGCAGGGAGCAATTTCCCTGCGCGCCGCTTATTCCGGGACTTAAATCAACTATGTTGAAACAGCGCACCCTCAAGAACGTCATCCGTGCTACTGGCGTGGGTCTGCACACCGGCACCAAAGTCTATCTCACGTTAAGGCCGGCGCCGGTTGATACAGGTATCATCTTTGTGCGCACCGACCTGCAGCCGCCTGCGCAGATTCCCGCGCTCGCGCATCTGGTGGGTGACACTACCCTGTCCACCACCCTGATCCAGGGAGACGTGCGGGTATCAACCATCGAGCACCTGATGTCTGCCATGTCGGGGCTCGGCATCGACAACGCTTACGTTGAAGTCAGTGCGCCGGAAGTGCCGATCATGGACGGCAGTGCCGGTCCGTTTGTGTTCCTGATCCAGTCGGCTGGCATTGAGGAGCAGGATGCGCCGAAGAAGTTCATTCGTATCCTTAAACCCATCCACCTGGAAGATGGCGACAAATCGGTCAGCCTGGAGCCCTTTGACGGTTTCAAGGTCAGTTATACGCTGTTGTACGATCACCCGGTTTATCGACGTTATACCAAGTCGGCAACCATTGATTTCTCCAGCACATCCTTCGTCAAGGAAGTCAGCCGGGCGCGAACCTTCGGCTTCATGCACGAGTTCGAGGAGCTGCGCAACCGCAACCTGGCGTTGGGCGCCAGTATGGACAATGCCATTGCGGTAGGCGATTATAAGGTCCTGAACGAGGATGGTCTTCGGTATGAAGACGAGTTTGTAAAACATAAAATCCTGGATTCCATCGGTGATCTGTACCTGCTTGGTCATAGTCTGCTGGGTGAATTCAAGGGTTACAAATCCGGTCATGCGCTCAACAATAACCTGTTGCGCAAGCTGGAGGCGACCCGGGACGCTTGGGAAATGGTCAGTTTTGACTCTGAATCCCAGGTGCCCATTTCTTATCTCAAGCCCGGACTGGCTGCCTAAGGGAGACCCTGAGGCGCAGCGACACGGGGCAGGCCTGGCTTATGAAGCTAATACTGGTTAATCAGCGTTACGGACACAGTCGCACGATTGTGATCAAAGGCTGGCTCAAGGGCCTGCTGTCGCTGTGCCTGCTCGGCGCTCCAGTGGCGCTGGGGTATATGGGCTACCATCTGGCCCTGGCCAATACCGCCAACCATATTGTCAGCGAAAAGTCCGCCGAAGGCTGGGAGCAACAGCTCGACGAGCAGGCGCAGGCGCTGGCCGATCTCAAGCAGAACGCCGAGCAACAGGTAGAGGCGCTGACCCAGCGGCTGGCGACGCTGCAGGCACGCCTGTTGCGGCTGGATGCACTGGGCCTGCGTCTGACCGAGGTCGCCAATCTTGATCCTGCAGAATTCAACTTCAATGAACAGACCCCGGGCGTGGGCGGCCTGCTGCTGGAAGACGGCAGTGCCATGGAGCCGCCCGACTTTATCCGCGCGATCAGCCGCCTGGAGCAGGAGATTGAGGCCAGGGGTAATCAGCTGGAAACCGTTTCCGGGCTGATCAACGGTCAGCAGTACCAACAGGAGGCTGCCATTGCCGGCCGCCCTGTCAATGCTGGCTGGCTGTCATCCGGTTTTGGGCGCAGAGCAGATCCGTTTACCGGACGCATGGCCTGGCACAATGGCATCGATTTCGCCGGTACTGCCGGCGATGACATCGTCAGTGTTGGTACCGGTGTCGTGACCTACTCGGGCACCCGTCCCGGCTACGGTCTGATGGTGGAAATTGACCATGGCAATGGTTATCTGACACGTTATGCTCACGCCCAGGATCTTCTGGTTGAGCAGGGCGAGATCGTCAATCAGGGTGAGGCCATTGCCCTGATCGGCAGTACCGGCCGCTCCACCGGCCCGCACGTGCATTTTGAAGTCTACAAGAATGGCCGCGTGGTCGATCCGGCTTCGTACATACGGCGCACTCTGCGCTGATACCAATCCCCCGTTGCGTTGCAAGTGACGACAACCGCCAGGTCGTCGTGGTTCCGTATGTTCAATTATTCAGTCATAACAGGTCATCATGAGCTTACAGTTTTTCAGTAAAATATTTGGCAGCAGCAATTCCCGCAAACTCAAAAAGCTGCATAAAATGGTCAAGCAGATCAACGCATTTGAACAGAGCATAGAGGCGCTGTCGGACGAGGAGCTGCGTGGCAAAACGGCGGAGTTCAAAACGCGTTTTGACGAAGGCGAAGCGCTGGACAAAATGTTGCCCGAGGCGTTTGCGGTGGTCCGTGAGGCCAGCAAACGCACGTTGGGATTGCGCCACTTCGATGTGCAAATGATCGGTGGCATTGTGCTGCACCAGGGCGACATCGCGGAAATGAAAACCGGTGAAGGTAAAACCCTGGTCGCCACGCTGCCAGCCTATCTCAACGGGCTGACGGGAAATGGTGTGCACATCGTTACCGTCAACGACTATCTGGCCAGCCGGGACGCCAACTGGATGCGGCCCCTGTACGAGTTTCTGGGACTGACCGTGGGCGTCATTGTCGGTGGCCAGATGCAGCACGAGAAAAAGGCCGCCTACAATGCCTCCATTACTTACGGTACCAACAACGAATTCGGCTTCGATTACCTGCGCGACAATATGGCGTTCCGCATTGAAGACAAGTTGCAGCGCAAGCTCAACTTCGCCATTGTCGATGAGGTGGACTCGATTCTGATTGACGAGGCACGAACACCGCTGATCATCTCCGGTGCGGCGCAGGACAGCTCCAAACAGTACATGGCCATCAATGAGTTGATTCCGGGCCTGGAGCGCGGGGACCCACCCGAAGAAAAAGGTCCGACCATGGCGCTGGAGCGCGAAGAGAAGGTTGAGACCGGGCACTTCATGGTTGATGAAAAGACGCGGCAGGTCGAGTTGACCGAGGCCGGTCATGAGCACCTGGAGGAGCTGTTGACCCGGCGCAAGCTGTTGAACGAAGGCGAAAGCCTTTATTCCGCCGCCAATCTGGGCCTGTTGCACCATATCCATTCGGCGCTCAAGGCCCATTACCTGTTCCATAAGGACGTCGAATACATCGTCAAGGACGGGCGCATCGTGCTGATTGATGAGCACACCGGGCGGACCATGGAAGGACGGCGCCTGTCAGAAGGCCTGCACCAGGCCATTGAAGCGAAGGAAGGGCTGGAGATCCAAAGCGAAAGTCAGACACTTGCATCAACCACATTCCAGAACTATTTCCGTCTGTACAATACGCTGTCCGGCATGACCGGTACAGCAGACACCGAAGCCTTTGAATTCAAACAGATTTACGATCTGGATGTGGTCGTGATCCCGCCCAATACGCCAATGCAGCGAATCGACAAGAACGATCTGGTGTTTCTGTCCATGGAGGAGAAGTTCGAGGCCATCGTCAGCGATATCAAAGAGTTCAGCGCCAAGGGTGCACCCATCCTGGTGGGCACCGCATCCATCGAAACATCAGAGATGCTGTCGAAGTTCCTGACCAAGGAAAAGATCAAACATGAAGTACTGAATGCAAAATTCCATGAAAAGGAAGCATTCATCATCGCGCAGGCCGGTCGGCCCGGGGTTGTTACCATCGCCACCAACATGGCCGGGCGGGGTACCGATATTGTTCTGGGTGGCAACTGGGAAAGTGAAGTCGCGGCCATGGACAGTCCCACGCCGGAGCAGATAGCAGCTGCCAAGGATGCCTGGCAGCAGCGTCATGACCAGGTGCTGGAAGCCGGTGGTCTGCATATCATTGGTACTGAGCGTCACGAATCACGCCGGATCGACAATCAGCTGCGTGGCCGTTCAGGCAGGCAGGGTGATCCGGGATATTCGCGTTTCTATCTGTCACTGGAAGACAGCCTGATGCGTATTTTTGCCTCTGATCGGGTAAAAAACTTTATGCAGAAACTCGGCATGGAGCGCGGTGAAGCTATCGAACATGGCATGGTGTCCAAGTCCATTGAAAAGGCGCAGCGCAAGGTCGAAGGCCGCAACTTCGATATACGTAAACAGCTGCTGGAATACGACAACGTCGCCAATGACCAGCGCACCATCGTCTACCGCCAACGCAACCAGGTCATGGCCAGCGATGATATAGGCGAACTGGTTGCCAACATGCGCAACGAAGTCGCCGATGAAGTGATCAGCAGCCATATACCGCCGCAAAGTATTTTTGAGCAGTGGGACATTGACGGGCTGGAACAGGCGATGGAGGCGGAGTTTGCCATCCATTTGCCGGTCAAGTCATGGCTGGAGGAAGATGAAAAACTTTATGAGGAAACCCTGCGCGAAAAAATCAAACAGGAGCTGACCGACGCCTACGCGAAAAAGCGCGAAACGGTGGGCGAAAAAATGGCGCTGCTGGAGAAACAGATTGTCCTGCAGATTCTTGATACGCTGTGGAAAGAGCATCTGGCGGCGATGGACCAATTGCGGCAGGGCATTTTCCTGAGGGGATACGCGGGCAAGAATCCGAAGCAGGAATACAAGCGCGAAGCTTTTGCGCTGTTCCAGAACCTGCTGTCGCGCTTACAGCATGATGTTATCCGCTTCCTCAGTCATGTGCAGGTGCGTTCGCCGGAAGAAATAGACGCCATTGAGCGCGCGCGCGACGCGGAGCGGGCCAAGGAAAAAATCAGATTTCAACATGCCGAAGCATCGGCCATGCAGTCAGAAGGCGCTGGCAGCGCGGCTGATGGCGGTCGGGGCGAACAGGACAGCGGCGCACCATTTGTCCGTGAAGAACCCAAGCTGGGGCGTAACGATCCGTGCCATTGTGGTTCGGGCAAGAAGTTTAAACATTGTCACGGGCGATTAAGCTGATAAACGGATCAGGTGAGAATATGGCAACAGGAAAAGCAGAAACAGGGACATTGGTACCGGTTTCAGGGGTCAGGATGGCGGCGGTCAGCGCTGGTGTGCGTTACCAGAATCGTCTTGATCTGGTGTTATTTGAGTTGGCGCCAGGCAGTCGCACGGCTGGCGTGTTCACTCGCAACGCATTCTGCGCTGCGCCGGTGGTGCTGGCCAGACAGCACCTGGCCACCAATGGCGGCGATGCGCGCTATCTGCTGATCAACACCGGTAATGCCAATGCCGGTACCGGCGAACAGGGCATGACGGACGCGCTGCATTGCTGTCAGGCCCTGGCTGATACGGCTGGCGTCGAGCTGGCGCAGGTATTGCCGTTCTCCACCGGGGTGATCGGTGAACGTTTACCAGCGGAAAAAATCGCTGCCGCTGCGCCTGCTGCACTGGCGGCTTTGCAGGATGATCAGTGGCTGGTGGCAGCAAAAGGCATCATGACGACCGATACCCGGCCCAAGGCGGTATCGGCGATCGTCACCCATAACGGACAGTACATCACCATCACCGGCATCACCAAGGGCGCCGGCATGATCAAGCCGAATATGGCCACCATGCTGGCGTTTGTCAGTACAGATGCCGAGATAGAGCAGAACCTGCTGCAGAGTCTGTTGATGTCTGCCGTGGAACAGTCATTTAACCGGATTACTGTTGACGGTGATACCTCGACCAACGATTGCTGTGTACTTAGTGCGACCGGCAAAAGCGGCATTAAGGTCGACAAGTCGGATGCCGGACTTTTTGATGCGTTCAGCCGGGCTTTGCATGAATTGGTGCTGGATCTGGCCAAACTGATCATTCGCGATGCCGAAGGCGCGCGGAAGTTTGTCACGGTGGATGTGCGTGGCGGCGCCAATACCAAAGAATGTCTGCAGGTGGCGTACGCCATCGCCGAATCGCCGTTGGTCAAGACCGCGCTGTCAGCCTCTGACCCGAACTGGGGCAGAATTTTGGCCGCAGTTGGCCGTGCCGGCGTGCCAGATCTGGACGTGACACGCATCGATCTTTACCTTGATGACGTTTGTATCGTTAAAAAGGGAGGCCTGGCGCCAGATTACCGGGAGGCGATGGGGCAGGCGGTGATGAACCAGGAAGATATCTGCCTGCGGGTCGAGCTGGCCCGTGGTGAGGTAAATGAGCAGGTGTGGACGGCCGATCTGTCGGAGGAATACGTGCGGATTAACGCATCGTACCGGAGCTGAACAGGCTGATGCCGGCGATGCCTCTGCCGCCCCTTGCCCTGGCGTTCGCCAGGTCGGTGGCCATCATGCCACCCAGAGCATAAACCGGTACCGGGCTTGCCGCGGTCAGGGTTTCGAATTCGTCCCAGCCCAGCGGTGAGCCGTCCGGGTGGGTAGGCGTACTTTTTACCGGAGACAGTAGCGCGTAGTCTGCATCAAGCGCCAGCGCCAGCGCCAGCTCCTCCCGGGTGTGGCAGGAAACGCCGAACAGCAAATGATCCGGCACCGGCCTGACCGTCATTGTCTGCAGCAGGCCGCTGTGGGCATGCAGGCCTTTGAAGCCGTCAAGGGCGTATACATCCTGGCGAACGAGGCAGTCAGTCGCGACATGTGCAGGCGACAGATCAACAATGACACCGGCCGTAGAGGCCACCAGCGCAGGCAATGCCGTTCGCGCTGCGGCAAGATAATCATCATACCGATCCTTGTGCTGGCAGCGCAGTCTCACCAATGCATCGTGAGGCACCCACGCTGAGTCTTGTGACCAGCCCGGCGGTGACCAGCCCGGCGTTGTAGAGCCCGGCGGTGACGAGCCCGGCAGGTTGATGATGGCAAACTGGTCGCGTAATTGCAGACGACGGATGATCAGCCGGTTGGCAGGGGGGAACAGTGCCGGGTCAAGTTGCGCGGGTGGCAGCCATCTCAGCGGCTGTTTCTCAACGCCGGTTGGCTCCCCGATAAAGCGGTTTACGATCCACACATCCAGCAGCACCGATTTTTCCGGGTAATTGTGTTCGATCTGGCACAGGGGCTGTGACTGTTGCACCTCTATTGCCAGTTCTTCTTTCAGTTCACGGTAAAGTGCCTGTTGCACGTTTTCACCGGGCTCCAGCTTGCCGCCGGGGAATTCCCACAGGCCTCCCAGGTGTTGTTGTTCAGCGCGCCTGGCGACCAGCACGTGACCACGTTCATCCAGAATGACACCGACCGCCACATGGATGCGTTTGTCGGGACGGAGCTCAGTCATCAGACTGCCGGCCACCACCAAGCTGGGGAAACTCCTCAGGATCTACCGGCTCACCGGCGATGCTGTGTCTCTCGCTGGCCCATTCGCCAAAATCTATCAGCTTGCAGCGCTCGGAACAGAATGGCCGGAACGCATTCTTATCGCTCCAGGTTACGATTTCCTTGCAGGTCGGGCAGTTTACTTTTAGTACACGTTCACTCATAAGGGGCAGTTCGCTTACTCAGGTCAAGATAGGTCTGGTGCATTTTTTCTACAGCATCGTGAAGGGCGAGCAGGTCACCATCATTGACTATGACATCGTCGGCCCGGGCCAGCCGCTGCTGACGATCAAGCTGGCTGGCCATGATGGCCCTGGTGGTCTCCACAGTGCTGTTGTCACGTGCCATCGTGCGCGCCAGTTGCAGAGACTCTGGCGCATCAATGACCAGCACGCGTTGACACAGCGTTTGCTGGTCGGTCTCCAGCAACAGTGGCGAGGACAGCAAGGTGTACGGTGAGTTGCTGTGCTGCAGACGGGACAGTATCTCCTGGCGTATAAGCGGGTGCAGCAAGTCTTCCAGCCACTGTTTGGCTGCCGGTTCGCGGAAAATGGTTTCGCGCAAGGCCTTGCGATCAAGGTTGCCGTCGGGCAGCAGGATTTGCTGACCAAAGTTCGCAGCAATGGCTGCCAGTGCCGGCTGACCGGGTTTCACCACCTCGCGCGCGACCAGGTCTGCGTCGACGACGGTGATGCCCAGCGCCGCAAAGGCATCAGTGGCTGCTGTTTTGCCGCTACCAATGCCGCCGGTAATGCCGATGATCAACGCCTGGCGATCTGTCATGGTTGCATCACCAGCATGGAGAAGTACGTATTACCGATGGCATCGCCCCATATCAGCGCGATAAAGCCGGCGATTGCCAGGTAGGGACCGAATGACATCGGGATGTTCTTGTCACGACCGGCCATTACTGCCAGTGCAATGCCGATGATGGCACCGGTGAGTGAGGACAGGATGACCACCGTCAACAGTTGCTGCCAGCCCAGCCAGGCACCGATAGCTGCCAGCAATTTGAAGTCGCCATAGCCCATGCCTTCGCGACCGGTCAGCAGTTTGAATACCCAGTAAATGCTCCACAGGCTCATATAGCCTGCGCTGGCGCCAATCAGTGCATCAGCCGGCGATACGCCGGTGCCATGTCCCGAGACGCTGAGTATAAGCCCCAGCCACAGCAGCGGCAGGGTAATATTGTCGGGCAGCAACTGATGATCAATATCAATGACGGTCAGACTAACCAGACCCCAGGTAAACACCAGGGCGGCGGCACAGGCCCAGGTTGCGCCAAAATGCCAGGCAACCAGCGCCGACAGCAAAGCGGTGACCATTTCCACCACAGGGTAACGCCAGTGTATTCTGGTCTGACACTGGCTGCAGCGACCACGTAATATCAGATAGCTGAGCACCGGAATATTCTGCCACGGCCTGACCGGTTTATGACAAACCGGACAATGGGAGTCGGGTTTCAAGAGGTTAAACGTAGCGTGACCGGCCGCCGGGTCGGCAATCCTGGTCTTTTTGGCATCAACCTGCAGATACTCCAGGCACTGGTTTCGCCATTCGCGCTGCAGCATCAGGGGCAGACGATAGATGACGACGTTCAGAAAACTGCCCACCAGCAAGCCCAGAAGCCCTGCCAGCGCGATGGTAAGCGGCAGGGATGCCTGCATCAGTTCCACGATTGTCGCCATCAAATATTCCTGTTATAAAAATTATAGTTGCGCCGGGGACAATGCTAGAGAGCGGCGCCCAGGCGAAAGATCGGCAGGTACATGGCAACCATCAGTCCGCCCACCAGCAGACCCAGGGCTGCCATTATCATGGGTTCCAGCATGCCCGTAAGCCCTTCCAGAAGCTCGTTGACGCTGTGTTCGTAGTGGTCGGCGCAGCGCTCCAGCATGGTGTCCAGTGTGCCGGATTGCTCGCCAGCATGGGTCAATTGCGTAATCATAACCGGAAACGAGCCGGTCTTGCGAATGGAGAAGCCCAGAGACTGCCCCTGTTCCACATCTGCCAGAATATCGAGACATACTTGCCGGTAGAACAGATTGCCGGCAGCAGTGGCACTCAATCGCAGCGCGTCGACAATGGTCAGGCCGGCGCCCATCGTGGTGGCCAGCGTCCGACAGATTCTTGACAGGGAGGCGTCACGCACCAGTATGCCCACCACAGGCAGTCGCAGCAGAAGACGATGATAGAGCAGACGCGCCCCGGTTTTGTGTTTTATCACCTGGCAACAGCAAAACACGGTGGCAACAGTAGTGGCCAGCCACAGCCAGCCCTGACGAATGACGAGGTCTGACAGATTTACGACTGTTTGCGTTAACGTTGGCAGGGGCGCCCCCAGATCGGCAAATGTGGCGGCAAACTGGGGTACCACTTTGACCAATAGCACGGCCGTGACCAGAACAGCGGTAGCCAGCACCGCCAGAGGATAGGTGAGAGCTTTTTTGACCTGCCTGATAATGGCCGCATCGCGTTGTTGGCAGCTGGCAACACGCGCCAGTGCCTTGTCAACAGTGCCGGACTGCTCGCCTATACCGATCAGGCTGATGAACAGTTGGTCAAAATGTTTTGGATGTTCGGCGAGCGCCTCGCTGAAGCTACCGCCGCTGGCTACCCTGTTCTGCAGAGTTGACAATAACTGGCGAACGCGCGGGTGCTCGCTGCCGGCGGCCACAATATCCAGCGCCTGTAGCAGAGGTAGTCCCGCCTTGATCAGATTGGCTGTCTGTTGCGTGAACAGGCTTAACTCCTGAGCGCCAATCGCTGGCCCCGATTCATGCTGCCGGTGTGTGCTGGCAGTGCGAGATGATGCCGCGCGAGTTACACGTGTAGCACGAATTTTCTGTTGATGCAGCTTCAGCCGTACCTGCGTGGCATTGGCAGACTGCATGTGGCCACGATGGCGTTGGCCATGCCGGTCGATGCCGTGCCAGTGGTAAACTGGATCGGTGCGCTTCACAGGTTCAGCCTGTCGGCATCCGCCAGTGTGATGTCGCCGTCCGCTACGCGGGCAAGCGCCGCGTCACGCAGCGACGTCAGCCCTCTGGCGGCGGCCGCCGCGCTGATGTCAGCGGTGGTGGCTCCGTTCAATATCAGCGTATTGAGTTCTGCTGACATGGGTAGAATTTCGGCGACACATACTCGCCCACGGTATCCCTGGTGGCAGCGAGGGCATCCGACTGGCAGATATACCCGCGCGCGACTCGCCTGAGCGGCAGACATACCAGCGGCACGCAACCGGGCCTGGCTTTCATTGCCCGCCACTTTGCAGCTGGTGCATAGCCTGCGGACCAGCCGTTGCGCTATGACCAGGCTCAGCGAACCACACAGGTTGTAGGCAGGCACTCCCATATTCAGCAGACGAGTGATGCTGCCTGCGGCGCTATTGGTGTGCAGCGTTGATAACACCAGATGGCCCGTCTGCGCCGCCTTGACTGCAATGTCAGCTGTCTCCCGGTCACGGATTTCCCCGACCATGATGACGTCGGGATCCTGGCGCATAAACGCTTTCAGTGCAGAAGCAAAATCAAGCCCGGTGCGCCTGTTAACGGCCAACTGGTTGACGCCGTACATCTGCATTTCCACTGGATCTTCCACTGTCGAGATATTGCGTGCCAGTGTGTTGAGCAGACCAAGTCCGGCGTACAGTGACACTGTTTTACCGCTGCCGGTAGGGCCAGTAACCAGAATCAGTCCGTGATTCTTTTGTAGCGCATCGTGATATCGCGCGCGCTGTTCAGTCGCATAACCCAGATCATCCAGGGTCTTGCGGGTGACAGCGCTGTCGAGGAGCCGCAGAACGATTTTCTCGCCCCATAGCGTTGGCATGCTGCTGACCCGGAAGTCGACATATTGATGACTGATGTGAGCACCGCCCTGGCGAACGGTCGGGACCGCCGGCATTCTCATCCTGCCATCCTGTGGCAGGCGCCGCTCACTGATATCCATGTCGGCCATCACTTTGATACGGGATATGACACGTGGCGCCAGTGTGGCTGGCGGACAGCTGATTTCACGCAGGCAGCCATCGACACGACAGCGGATACGCACGACCTCCTCGAACGGTTCTATGTGAATGTCTGAGGCATTCAATTGCATTGCGTCTCGCAGAATTTCGTCGACAAATTGCACCAGCGGAGCATCGTCTGCCTTGTCATGGCTGACAGGTGTTGCCGCAGTCAATCCGTGGCGATCGCTGTGCTTTGCGTCAGTGGTATCGATTGCCTTCAGGGCGGAGTGCATGGACGTATTGCCGGGCGGGGATTGTGCCGTCGTTTCCGCCAGCATGCCATCGAGCAATTGCCATAGCCTGGCGCCATCGGCGACCACAGCTTCGACCGGTCGCCCGGTGTCGATACGGATGTCATCAAGGGCCTGAAGACTGACCGGATCGGCAAAAACAACGGTCAGCGGTGAGTCCGGAGAGTCCTGCGTTGGCGGGGAGGGCCAAAACAACGGTAGTAGCCGGTATTTCTGGAGTAAGTTGCGGTCCAGGTCGTCGCAGGTACAGGCGCTGGCATCAATGGCGTCCAGGTCCAGCAGGGGGTAGCCGAAGCTGTCAGCAATGGTCGCCGCCAGGCGGCAACTGTCGGTGATGCCTTGCCGTATCAGCAAGGTGACAAACGGAATACTTTCCTGCTGGGCCATCGCCAGCACGGATTCGGCCTGCTCAGCCAGCAGCAGACCGGATTCGATCAGCGTTTTTGCCAGTCCCTGTGGCAACATGAGTACAACTCCCTGGAAGGCTGTGGAAGTTATATAGCAGCTGGCAAGGTCGTCTGCTATAAACATTGGGGGCAGGAGGAGACACATGGCGTTCTGTGCGAGGCGGCGCCTGATCGACACCTGCAGTTAACAGGGCAGGGTGCCCGCTTCAGTCCAGGGAGGACGCAACATGATGAACAGCAAGTCGTCGGTGGCTATGCCACATGACCATGGTTTCACACTGATTGAACTGATGATGGTCGTGGCCATCATCGGAATCCTGGCATCGATGGCTCTGCCGGCCTACCAGGGCTATGCTGCCAGAGCCAAATTCGCCGAGCTGGTGACTGCAGCGACACCGGCCAGGACTGCCGTCGACCTCTGTGTTCAGTCACGAGGGATTGATAATTGCGGCAGTCTCGCAGCTCAGCCGGGCTGGTCCGCCTCTGCCGAGGTCGACTCGGTGGCGATAACCCTGGCCGATGATGTCTTTCAGGTAACCGTAACACCTACCGGCGATTACGCCGGAATCTCGACCACAGACACCTATATCCTTAATGGCGAAGTGAGTGGCGGATCGGTGATCTGGTCGGAAGATGCGGACTCCGGATGTCTGGCCAGTGGTTTGTGCTGAGGTTTTTTGATACATTAGCGCCACTTGAACAGATGCAGATACCGTTAAGCCAGCATTCAGGCGGGCTGCTCTATCCTGACACTGTAGATTGAAACAGGGCTTGGAAGCAGTATCTGATTAACAGTTGTGGGCGCCAGAAGGTGTCGGAGTGAAAGCGTATGAATAAATTCAGATTGTCCATGATATCCGCTGCAGTGTCTGTCGTTGTGGCTTGCAGTGCCGCGGCACAGCAAAAGACCATCGAAGATGGTGTTTACACAACAGAGCAGGCCGAGGCTGGCCAGCCACTGTTCGAGCAGCGCTGCTCAGCGTGCCACAATGCTGACTTTTATCGTGGCACCCTGTCCAACCGCAATAATCAGCCACTGGCTTATCTGTTTGAAGAAATTCTGGTTACCATGCCAGCAGACATGCCCGGTTCCCTGATGGACGCAGAGTATGAGGCGATTCTTGCGCACATTCTGCAGCTGACCGGCTACCCGGCAGGTGATGCACCGCTGGACTACGCCAGTGGCACCATGCACACGGTCAATATTGTGCCGCCCAAGGACTGATCTGTACTGTTGCCGCCAGGCAACAGTCTGGCGTAAACAGTAAGGCACAAAAAAGGCGAGCCCGGGCTCGCCTTTTTTGTGCCTGGCCAGCCAGCTATTTGAGGCGATCAAAGCGCATGGAAAGGTCAATGGCTTTCACGTCCTTGGTCAGCGCACCAATCGATATGTAGTCAACACCGGTTTCGGCAATTTCTACCAGGCGTTGCCGGGTGATACCGCCGGAAGCCTCCAGCCTACTGCGGCCTTCACCCCGGTCAATATTACGCTGCACAGCTTCGCGCATATCGGCAATGCTGAAGTTGTCGAGCATGATGATATCGGCACGGGCATCCAATGCCTCGCCAAGCTCTGCGAAGGATTCCACTTCCACCTCCACAGGTTTGCCTGGGGCCAGGACTCTCGCCTTGTTGACGGCACGGCTGATGGAACCGCAGGCACTGATGTGATTCTCCTTGATCAGGAAAGCGTCGTACAGGCCCATGCGATGGTTGCCGCAGCCGCCGATGGCAACTGCGTATTTCTGTGCCGTCCGTAATCCCGGAATGGTTTTCCGGGTATCCAGCAACTGACATGAAGTATGTGCAACCAGACGGGCGTAAGCCCGGCTCAGTGTGGCTGTGCCTGACAGGGTTTGCAGAAAGTTGAGCATGCAGCGTTCAGCGCTCAGCAGGGTACGGGCGGGTCCCGTGAAACGGGCAATACTCTGGTTAGCTACGATATCGCTGCCTTCAGCAAGCAGCCACTCCAGGTTGACAGCACTGACGCCGAGTTGATGAAGGACCTCTTCCGCCCAGGGCTGACCACACAGAACGGCGTCTTCACGACAGATGATGCTGGCATGCGCGGTAGCATCACTGTCAATCAGTGATGCGGTTATGTCCCCGCTGCCTATGTCTTCAGTCAGTGCCTGGCTGACGATCAGCTTCAGATCGTCGGGGAGGGGCGGGTTTGTGCTCATGACGGACTTCACTGTGAGTAATGATGTATTGGTCGGGTTAGCTGCCAGCTTACAGGCTTACGGCACCATGCGCAGGATGAGCGTGCCCGCCCGCTGGGTGAATTCGACATGACGCAGGGCGCTCATACCGAGCAGGACGGTGTCACCCTGCATGGCCGGGTTGATGCTGGCGCGCACATCATACAGCGTGATCTCACCGAGATGAAGCACGGGGATGGTAGTGGTGTAGACTGTCACCAGACCGTTTGCTGTCATCGCCCGCATCGCCTGGCCGGGTTGCAGGCCCGCGCTGTCGGCAAGCCCTGCGGGGATCACGACATCGGTGGCGCCGGTGTCCAGGAGGAATGTTGCCGGCTCGCCGCTGATGTCTCCGCTCATCACATAGTGTCCTTGACGATTACGTTGCAGCACCAGTTCAAGGCCGCCGTCCTGCAGTGCCTGCGTGCTCGGCCGCTGGTTGGGATTAAACTGGCGCCCCAGCATGTCATCAAAAAACAGGGTCAGCAGACCCAGGCCCAGCGCAAAGCTGATGATCAGCATTCCAAGACCGGCGTGACGGCCCGGCTTTTGCTCATGGTTATCGCTCATAGACACTGGCTTCGGTGTTATACTCAGTATCGACTTTAGCACATCACAGAGGACACCTGCTTGAACCGCGAGCACTGGTTGCAAAACGGGCGCCATAGCGGCCTGCACCGGGATCTGCAAAACGTCAGGAACGTGATGTCGCCCAATTTCAGCGAGCGGCCAGCAGGCACGCAGATTGATCTGCTGGTCATCCACAATATCAGTTTGCCGCCGGGGCAGTACGGCGGCAGCTGGATCGACGATCTGTTTTGCAATCAGCTGGATCCTGCTGCGCACCCTTACTTCCGAGATATCGCCGATTTGCGGGTGTCCGCGCATGCGCTGATTGACCGCCATGGTCAGCTCACTCAATATGTTGCGTTCGATAAAAAGGCCTGGCACGCGGGACAGTCCTGTTTCGACGGACGGCAGCAATGCAATGATTTTTCCATCGGTATTGAGCTGGAGGGTTGTGACGATGAGCCGTTTACCGACGCCCAGTATCAATGTCTGACCGCGCTTACCCGTCACCTCCAGGAGGTCTATCCGGCCATCACGCTGGCGCGTATTGTCGGCCACAGTGATATCGCCCCTGACCGCAAGACTGATCCCGGCCCCTGTTTTGACTGGCGCCGGTACAAAAAGGCCATAACATGATCTTTCTTACCGTGATCACCTGCTTGCTGATCAATCACTACTGGCGCCGCGAGCGTCGACTGCCTGTTGATGGCTGGTTTGATGCCTGGCAGGCCTGGTTGATAAGTCATGCCCACCGCCTGCCCGCGTTCATGCGCAATTGGTCTGGTACCCTGCCGATGCTGGCAATCCTGTTGCCGATCATACCCCCTGCACTGTTGCTGTGGCTGGCGGAGGGACAGTTTTTAGGCCTGTTGTCTCTGGGGCTGCATGTGGTGATCCTGGTGTACTGTCTCCCAAGGTTCAATCTGGTGGCGTTGATTGATGATTACCTTGCCTGCTGGCGCAATGGCAACTACGAAGCGGCGTATCTGGGAACCGCTGAGCTGGCGCCGGATGCCTTTCATACGCGTGTCGATGGTTACGCAATCATGCACCAGCAGTTTCTTGATTATGTGCTGATGGTCAGCCTGCGCCGCCTGTTTGCGGTTCTGTTCTGGTACATCGTGCTCGGTCCGCTGGGCGCCTTGCTGTATTTTCTGTTGCAGCAGATGCTTGATGCCGATGTGCTGCTGGAAGACAGAGCCGACGACCGGGCGTGGCAGCGCATTCTGTCGCTGACCGAATGGCTGCCGGCGCGTCTGCTGGCACTGGCGTTTGCGCTGGCTGGCGATTTTGTAGCGACGTTTCACCGTTTTCGCGAGCGGTTGTTCGATAAACTGGCGCCGGGCAGCAATATGGCGCTACTGAATGACTGCGCCAGCTCGGCAATTGGTAGGCCCGAGGCTGATATTCGCGAGGCGGAATACAGCGTACAGGCCGTATGGCGCCTGGAGGCCCTGCGTGACCTGGTGCTGCGCAGCCAGATCGTCTGGGTGATCGCGGTGGCTTTGACAATTCTTGTAGTTTAACTACAAGAACAACTAACGGGACTTGAATTGTAGCCTCCCGAAAGGTATTATTTGCCCTGTCATGTAATTTAATTACAAATATTGTCGCGCGAAAGGCTTTCTGCCACACTCGACGACAGCTTGTCACAGTTGTACTGCCACGTACTCAAAACCCTGTCTCTTATACACATCTCCGAGCCCACGAGACAGGCAGAAATCTCG
>CAJXPR010000030.1 GCA_913058135.1 uncultured Gammaproteobacteria bacterium | reverse complement strand
CTACACAGAGTAGATCGTCGGCAGCGTCAGATGTGTATAAGAGACAGGTTTGGCCGCGCGCAGTGCCTGCAGATACTGCTTCTCGATATCATCCCGGTTTCCGTTGTTGTTTCTGATGGCCAGCAGTGCTTTTGCCGAGCCGGCCGATGTCTCCGCGCGTCTGATCTGCGGCAGGTCGGTCACATGCGCCCAGTCCTGAAGGATGGCCATGCTGGAGCGCCGCGCGTCGTCTACCACGGGCCCGCGGATCTCCAGCGCATAATCCTGTTTCGACATCTCGCCAAAGTCCCGCATGTGTTCATCGCTGAAGTTGATACCGCCGATAAACGCGATCTCCCCGTCAACCACCACAATCTTGCGATGCAGCCGCCGGAAGACATTGGTGCGCATCCCCAGCAGGCGGGGTTTGGGGTCAAACATGCGGATATGCACACCCACATCGGCAAGCTCGTTGATGTACTCCTCCGGCAGGTCGGCAGTGCCATACCCGTCGACGATGATTTCGATACGAACGCCGCGTCTGGCAGCTTCCAGCAACGCCGCCTTGAGCCGATTGCCGACGCTGTCGTCAAAAATGATAAACGTTTCCAGCAATACTTCCTTTTTAGCATTACGAATGCAGTCAAAAACACGAGGGTAATATTCCTCGCCATTGATCAGCAGTTCAACCTGGTTACCTTCCTGCCAGGAAAATTTCATAGATGTATCTCCACAACCAATGGTGCATGGTCTGACAGATGAGACCATGGTTTACGGTACAACACGCTGGGCGCATGCGTCCGTGCATTGCGCACGTAAACACGGTCCAGTCTGAGCAAGGGCCAGCGAGCGGGAAAGGTTTTTGCCGGCATGCCATAGGCTTCAACAAACGCTTCACGCAAACCCCACTGTTCAAGAATGGCCGTGGCTTTGCCGCGCCAGTCGTTAAAATCGCCGGCCACCACCACCGGTTCCGTCGGTGGCAGTGATTCGAGCAGCGCGCCGAGCAGATGCAGCTGCTGGCGTCGATGGCTTTCACGCAGCCCCAGATGTACGCAAACGGCGTGAACTTCCTTCTGACGCGGGACGTCCAGTACGCAATACAACAGCCCGCGCTCCTCCGTACCGCCGATGGTGACATCAAGATTCTGGTGATGAATGATCGGGAACTTGGACATCAGTGCATTGCCGTGATCCCCATCGGGGTACACCGCGTTGCGGCCATAGGCAAACTGTGGCCACATGGTGTCTGCCAGGTACTCGTATTGTGGTGCGGCCGGCCAATCGTGATAACGCTGTTCATGGCGTCTGTGAACACCCAGCACTTCCTGCAGGCACACCACATCCGTCGACAGCTGTGTGACAGCTGCGCGCAGTTCCGGCAATATGAACCGGCGATTAAAAAACGTGAACCCCTTATGTACATTGGCGGTCATCAGGCGAAACGAGGTTACCGTTGGGGCGGCATCAACCCGCTCGCCAATAGGGACTGCCGAGCCGTCTTTGTTTTCCTTGATGCTTCTTTCCTCCTCATGTGTTGTGTTAGCCGATGGCCGGTCAGGGTATTGATGTTGACGGGGGATCACTGGCCGGAAACGATTCGTCGACCGCTTCGTCTATTTTTTCCTGCTCATGGCTTGACTCCGCGCTGAGCGCAACCTTGATCCAGCCTCTCTCGCGGCGATCAAAGGCCTTGAAGGCGTCAATTGCATTACTCAGCGGCTGATCATGGGACAGGATCTTTGTCGGGTCTATGCGTCCGCTCTGGGTCAATTCGATCAGCCACGGGATATAACGACGATGCGGGCAGTTGCCCATCTTCATGGTCAGGTTCTTGTTCATTGCCATGCCTATCGGGAAGTCCCGCGTGCCTGGCGGATACACACCGATGATGGCCAGCGACCCGGCCTTGGCCAATGCCTCAACCGCCCACTGCAAGGCCTGCGTAGGCTTGTCACCCGGTTGCCAGTTTGCTCCGGGCGTTGATTCGGACGGACGATCTTGCGGATGCGGGCATTCAGCATCAACACCAACGGCGTCAATGGCCCGATCGACACCAATGCCGCCGGTCAGGCGCTTGATCGCCGCCACCGGGTCTTCCTGGTCAAAATTGATGATTTCCGCGCCCTGACGCTGGGCAGTGGCGAGACGATCGGCAAACCGGTCAATGGCAAACACTCTGCTCGCACCCATCAGTTTCGCGCTGGCAATGGCAAACTGCCCGACCGGGCCACAGCCAAAAACTGCGACCGTGTCGCCTTCGCTGACTTCCGCCTGCTCGGCCCCGAAGTAGCCGGTCGGGAAGATATCGGAGAGCATGATGGCCTGCTCGTCAGAGACGTCATCGGGCAACTTGACCAGCCCGACGTGGGCAAAAGGGATGCGCGCTTTTTCCGCCTGCAGCCCGGCAAACGGGCCGGTAAAGGTCGGTCCGCCATAAAAGGCGGTGCCTGCCTCCTTGCCGTTCGGGTTGGCATTGTCACACTGGGAGTAGTAACTGGCGCGACAATAGGAACAGTTGCCGCAGGCGATGGTAGAGGCCACGACCACACGGTCGCCGATCCTGAGGTTGCGCACGTCCTCACCCAGCTCTTCCACCACGCCTACGGCTTCATGGCCAAGAATCGTACCCGGTTTCATGCCTTCCACAGTGCCACGCACAAAATGCAGGTCGGTGCCGCAGATGGCCGAAGTGGTTACCCGGATGATGGCATCGCTGGCGTGTTCTATGTGCGGATCGGGTACGTCATCCAGGCGGATGTCTTCGCGATCGTGAAATACAACGGCTTTCATTGTTGAACCTCCTTGGTCGTTTAGCAGTGACGGTTGTATGCAATTCACCCGCTGCTGCGCTGAAACTCAAACAGCATCAGGGTTCTGCCGCCGACAGTGATATCGGTCCGTGATGCCGTGGCTGATCGGGTACCTGACAGGGGCTTGCCGGTATCGATGAGGATCTGCCAGCGACCTCGTTCATTGGTCTGCGGCAGGACAAATTTCACCGGTTCATGGTCGGCGTTGACCACCAGCAGCAGTGATGTGTCTTCGCCGCTGCGGCGTACGCCGGTGGGCTGCGCGTGGCCGTCCAGCAACATACCCAGACAGCGTTGCTGCGGATCGTGCCAGTTGTCTTCGGTCATCTCCGCGCCCGAGGCGTCCAGCCAGGTAACATCCTTGACGCCCAGCTCTTCATTGAACGAGCCCACCAGAAAGCGGTGGCGGCGCAGGATCGGGTAACGTCGACGAATATCGATCACCTGCCGGGTGAAGGCCAGCAGGCTTTTGCCTTCATCATCCAGATTCCAGTCTATCCAGCCCAGTTCATTGTCCTGGCAATACACATTGTTGTTGCCTCGTTGCGTGCGACCGAATTCGTCACCGGCCGGTAGCATCGGTGTGCCTTGCGAAAAGAACAGTGTCGCAATGAAGTTGCGCATCTGGCGCATTCGCAGCTCGCGGATGTCGCCGTTGTCGGTCACGCCTTCATGGCCGTGATTCCAGGAAAGATTGTGATCGTGACCGTCCTGGTTATCCTCGCCGTTGTCTTCGTTGTGTTTATCGTTGTAGGTCACGATATCGCGCAAGGTAAAACCATCGTGGGCGGTCACAAAGTTCACCGATGCGTTGGGGCGGCGTCCGCGCTGATTAAAATGGTCACCTGACGCGGTCAGCCGCCGGGCCAGCGCAGGCACCCTGCCTTCGTCACCTCGCCAGAAGGCGCGCACATCATCACGGAACAGATCATTCCATTCGGCCCAGCCGGGCGGGAAACCACCGACCTGATAGCCGCCGGGGCCGCAGTCCCAGGGCTCGGCAATCAGTTTGACCTTGCTCAGCAGCGGGTCCTGCCGACAGGACACCAGAAAGCCATGACGTTCATCGTAGCCGTCCTGGTGGCGGGCCAGAATGGTGGCCAGGTCAAAGCGGAAACCATCTACCTGCATCTCGTCGGCCCAGTAGCGCAGAGAGTCGGTGACCATTTTCAGCACACAGGGGTGGGCCAGATCGAGGGTATTGCCGGTGCCCGAGTCATTGACGTAATAACGTGGATTGTCCGCCTGCAACCGATAGTAGGTGGAATTGTCTATGCCGCGCATGGACAGCGTCGGGCCCAACTCATTGCCCTCTGCCGTATGGTTGTAGACCACGTCGAGGATGACCTCCAGACCCATGTGGTGCAGATGTGCCACCATTTCCTTGAACTCGCCCAGCTTGCCGGTGGCCAGGTAGGGCTCATGGGGGGCGAAAAAGGCGATGCTGTTGTAACCCCAGTAGTTGCTCAGGCCTTTGTCGGCCAGATGCGCTTCATGCACGAAGGCGTGTACGGGCAACAGCTCTACACTGGTCACCCCCAGCGACCGGATATGCTCCAGCAGTTCGCTGTGCATCATGCCCGCACAGGTGCCGCGCAATGCGTCCGGCACGGCGGGGTGACGCATACTGATACCTTTGAGGTGTGCCTCGTAAATGATGGTATCGGCCCAGGGCACCCGCAGCCGTTTCTGTTCGCCCCAGGTAAATGCCGGGTCGATCACTTTGCACTTGGGCATAAACGGCGCGCTGTCCCGTTCATCAAAGCTCAGATCCCCGTCGGGATGACCCAGGGTATACCCGAACAGTTCCGGGCAGTGCCGCAGCTGACCGGACAGCTGTTTGGTGTAGGGGTCTATCAGCAGCTTGTTGGGATTGAAGCGGTGGCCGGCATCCGGCTCATACGGCCCATACACCCGGTAGCCATAGAGCATGTTTGGGTGGGCATCGGGCAGGTAACCGTGCCAGATCTCATCAGTATATTCGGGCAAGGCAATGCGCTCGAGTTCAATCTCGCCACTGGCGTCGAACAGGCACAGCTCGACCTTGGTGGCATGGGCCGAGAACAATGCAAAATTGACACCCAGCCCGTCCCAGGTTGCGCCCAATGGAAATGGCTTGCCCTCGGAGACCCTGGAGCGGTGTCGTGTATGGCGGGCGCTGGTGCTCATTTGTTGCGTGTTCCTGCCGGTGTCGCGCGCGTGGACGGCACGCTGTTATTGACCGGGCGTTTGCTGCGCGAGGCGGTGGGCCGTGTGCCGGGTTCAGCGTCGGGTTTGGCGCTGGGCTTGGTAGCGGGCCTGGTGCCGGGTTTAGTGGCTGGTTTCGTGCCCGGTTTTGTGCTCGGGCTGGCGCTTGGTTTGCTGCGGGTTTTGCGCCTGGCCGGCGCTGCCGGTGGTTCCGCCCCAGCTTCGTCGGAAGCGAGTTTTTCGGCCATTTGCCAGTGACGCTCGTGCTGTCCGTGCGGGTGGCCTTCAGCCTCCCAGATCTGATAGGCGAGCGCACTGATGCGATTTTGCTGATCCTTGTTCATAATGACATCTCCCGATTGGGTGGCGGTGCAGATAGCAACAGGTTAACCGGTGACCGGCCGAGCACCTCTGAAACGGCGACGGTCCCGGAAGCCGAGTGAGAAGGGTGAAACAGTTGTGGTGTCATGACGCTGTGCAAAGCGTCCGTGTGCAGGGTATCCGGCAAGACAACCCGGGTATCGCGCCAGGTTTCCGGATTCACCATGGGCCGGTGGTGCTGCGTCAGCGGCGCGCAGTGTATGGGCGCCACGACAATGGCCTGGGTGTTGCCAAGCTTGCGGGCAAAGGCGATGATCCGCGCCGCGTGCTTGCCCTGCACCTGCAGGGGCACATAGCTGCCATGCAGGAACAGCGCAGGGTGGGCGTTACGCACCTCCAGGACCAGTTGTATCAGGCGCTGCTTGATATGGCCGTTGTGCCAGGTCTCCAACAGATTCTCGATGCGTGCGGTTTGCTGCAGCGCCTGCCCGCGGACAGCGAAATCCACCGGGCGACGGTTGTCCGGATCAACCAGATTGAAATCCCAGAATTCGTTGCCCTGATACAGGTCGGGCACACCGGGCGTGGTCATGCGTAGCATGGTTTGGGTCAGGCTGTTGAGCGCGCCGCCCGGAGCAATCGAGGCCACCGCCGCAGCCACTGAAGTACGCAGCTCCCTGCCTTCCGGGGCGCTCAGCAACCGCGTCAGAAACTCTGCGCAGGCCCGTTCGTAATCCCGGTTGACGGCGTGCCAGCTGCTGCGCAATTTGGCCTCGCGCAACGCTTTCTGCTGCCACTCCAGCAATCGTTGCAGATAGGCCTGGATGGCCGGCGACTGACCGTCGTCGACATCATTAAGTTCGAGTGGCCAGCTGCCCAGTAAGGTCTGGTAGGCAATGACCTCGTCGCCCGGCGAGGGCGCCACGCCGTCATAAAGCTTGCGGCGCAGCGGTGACGCCAGCGCCAGCCAGTGCTGGCATTGTTCGACAAACCACGGCGCACGTTCGCTCAGCACCGCCAGCCGGGCGCGGACGTCTTCGCCGCGTTTGCTGTCGTGCGTTGCAGTGGTCAGCAGCGTATATGGAAACTGTCGGGCGCGCTGCTGGCATTGCTGATGGAAGTCAGCAACGGGGGCGCTGAAATTTTCCGCATCAAAACCCACGTCATAGCGTGACAGCAGTACACCGGCGCGATAAAAGGCGGTGTCTTCCACCGCTTTGGCCGCTGCAGGTGCGGTGAGTTGCTGAAATCTGCTAAGTACCTGACGGCGAAGTTGCCGGTCGAGTCCCACAGGGATGTCCCTCAGTGCGTCTGCGCCCAGCCAGCGGTTAAGGCTCGACAGCGCTGGCCAATCTGCCTGCCCAAGCGTCCGGCTGGCGGCATCAAGCGCAAAATCAAAAAACCGTTCATCCTCCGCGTTGCGCCCGCAGGCACCGACATAGGTCCGGTATACCGGAAAGTGGGCGACCAGCTCGGTCAATGCCCTGCTTATCGATCCCAGCGTCATATCCCGGGTGCGCAGGTCAGCGCGGGCAATCTGCAGCAGACCACGCGCAACATAGCTCAGGTCTGCCGCCAGTGACGTGGCCAACAGCAATTTGCGCGCTGGATACAGTTCCGACCGAAAGTCAGCCGGGCGACCACTGACCGAGTTCCACCACGTGCGCAGCGGCGCTTCGCCCTCAGGTGCATGCTGTAACAGTGACACCTGATTCATGAATTCATAACCGGTGCTGCCGTCTACCTGCCAGTCATCGGGCAGCTGTTCGCTGTCAGCCAGAATTTTCTCCACGTAGATCGGAAAACTGCCGGTACCGGTCATCTGCGCGAGGCGCCGGCGCAGTTTGCGGCAATACATCCGTGGTTGGGCCAGCCCATCAATGTGGTCGATGCGCAATCCGTCAACCCAGCCGCGTCGGACGAGCTCAAACGTCTTGGCATGGGTCACTTCAAACACCTGCGCATCCTCCACACGCAGGCCGCCAAGCTCATTGATGTCAAAGAACCGGCGCCAGTTGATATCGTCAGCGGCCGTACGCCAGCTTGCCAGCCGGAAATGCTGACGCTCGAGCAGTCGATGCAGCCGGGTTGGCCCTTCTTCGGCGTCCACGTCGAAGGCGGCCAGGCACGCCATGAGACTGGCGCGCGTATAGCTGGTCTCGCACAGTCCGGCGAGTGCCGATTGCAGGCGGCGAGCGCTGGCGATCGGGTCGTTGCTATCGCGCAGTTGAGCAAATTCCTGTGCCATGTCGCACAAATGAGTGTTGGCGGAGAGAGCGAGCACCTCAGCGTAAGAGGGCGGATACAATGGCAGATGATGATCGTGGTGAGCCACGTACAGACGCCCGTTTTTGCTGTTGAAATGCAGCGCGATTTCGCCCTTCGCCAGCGCGTCGCCGTAACCACGCCCCAGAAACGGGACGAGTACTTTACCGTACAGCAACGGATCTGCGCGCTGCCAGTCGATATCAAAGCAGCGTGCGAAGGGGCTGGCCTGGCCCCACTCCATGACAGACAGCCACCAGGGGTTCTGGTGGCCGCCCACAGCCATGTGATTGGAGACCACATCCAGAATCAGTCCCATACTGTGTCGCCTGAGTTCGGTGACCAGTCGCTGCAGGCCTTCTTCGCCTCCCAGCTCCGGGTTCACACGGGTCGGGTCTACCACATCGTAGCCGTGGCGGGAGCCGGTGCTTGCCGCCAGCAGCGGCGAGGCATAGATATGGCTGATACCCAGCTGGGCAAAATAGCTGACCAGGGGCACGGCATTCCACAGCGTGAAGTCTTCATGGAACTGCAGCCGCACGGTCGCGCGTATTTCCGCTGCCAGCGGCGGCCCGGCGGAAACGGACACATCGCTCATGATGCAGCCCCCCGCGCCTGAGCCTGCGCCTGGCCGTTCTCCTGATTTTGTGCGGCCGCGACAGACATCAGCCTGGCGTTCGGGTCACGTCGTAAGGCGTCGATCATGGCCAGCCGGGCGCTGACCTCAGGTCGCGACAGCATGGAGGCGGCATCCGCGTCCCAGCGTCGGCGCCAATTGGGATGTATGTTGCCGGGGCCGGGCAGGTTGGGCTGTTCAACACTGCCCATCAGATCTTCCAGCGGCAGCAGTGCGAGGCAGGATGGGGTGCTGGCGACAAAACGCAGGCAGGCGTCCAGCGTGGAGTCGACTGAATTATTGCCTTTGCCGTTTCCGTTATGGTGTACCGCCGATATCAGCGCCAGATTTTCCCGCCGGCGCTGTTGGTGAGCCGCCACGGCATCGTCCGGCGTGCAATGACCGGCCTTGACCCGCCAGTCGATGTCGCGTCCCAGAAACCAGCCCTTGGTCGTGGGCAGGTCGTGTGTGGTGGTGGTTGCCATGACGGCGCGCGGCCAGCGCTCGGCAGGTATAAAGGTCTGGTTCTCGTGTTCAAACTGCAACACCCGCATGCCCAGGATATTGCGGCTGGCCAGTTCTTCGCGAAAGCCCTCAGGGACGGTACCCAGATCTTCACCAATGACCAGCGCCTGATGACGCCATGCCTCCAGGGTCAGCAAACGCAACAGATCCTCCATGGGATAGTTCAGATAAGCGCCCTCGGTGGACGCACAGCCATCGGGTACCAGCCACTGCCGTTGCAGGCCCATGACATGGTCAACCCGTACGCCACCGCTGAACGCCAGACTTGCGCGCAACATCTCCAGGTAGCTGCGAAAGCCGTGCCGGCGCAGGCCGGTGGGCGAGAAAGCCGACAGATGCCAGTTCTGGCCCTGGGTGTTGACGATATCGGGCGGGGCGCCCACGCAGAGACCGGCCAGGAATTCTTCCGGGCGTGACCAGGTTTCACTGCCACCGCTGGCAACACCAACCGCCAGATCACTGATCAGGCCCATACGCATACCCGCATAGGTGGCCGCATGCTCGGCGCGTTCGAAGCTTCTGGCAGTCAGCCACTGCACAAAGGCGTGGAAACTGACCTCGTGGGCGTGCTCTGCAGCAAACATCTGTACCGACGAGTATCCCGGATGACGCAGGCCCGCGGGCCAACTGCGCCAGTCGCCGCTGTGACCGGTGCGGCGCATATAGCCATGAACGGCTTCGAAACGGCAGTGGTCCTGCAGGATGCTGCCGCCGGCAGCGACAAAGGCGCGGAAATCGTCGGCAAAGGGCCCGTGGGCGGCAACAAAGTTATCGTGCAGCTGACGCAGCAGCCGGTTGCGGGCATGAAAGACCGCCATCCAGTCTATTGTTGACAGGCTTTCAAGACGCTGCAATTCATCACGCAGCTGGCATTGATCCATGGCACGGTTCACGGCCTCGCTACCCAGTATCCGGTCCGGCGCGGCGTGGATCACGTTCAGGAACAGGCGGCTGGTGGGTGAATAGGGGCTGTAGTGATCGAAATCGCCCGGGGACATGGCGTGCACCGGGCTGATGGCGATGGCATCGGCGCCTTTTGCCGCAGCCGCGCCAATCAGCGCCTCCAGAGCGCCGGTATCGCCGACGCCGCAGGTGTGGGGGCTGCGCAGGGAGTGCAGTTGGACGGCGATGCCCCACAGGCGCGGATGATGATTGTTAATTGGCTGAGGGCTCGCTACACGCTGAGGGCTCTCAACACGCTGAGGGCTCTCTACACGCTGAGGGCTCATATCGCGCTGAGGGCTCCCTAGCTGAGGGCGGCCGAGCGAGCGGAGAGGGGGGCATGACTGGGGCGCGACGGCCAGGACATGTTCATCATCGCGGATCTGCAGGTGATGATAACCGGGCGGTAGCGGGGGCAACTCGCCCCGGGCATCCACGGTGCCGGTGAGAATGCTGTCATCGTTAAGGACGATCCGGAAATGGCAACCCGTATAGTGCTGAACGTTTCCGTGCCGCGAGAGCGGCAGCGGGACCGACTCATCATGGGTGATCAGCGGTGGCAATGTGTTGCAGCTGCTGCTTGCGTCCAGCGCCTGCTGACTGTCGCGTATCTGTGCCGGACTGTCAGCCGGCAGGCCCAGCCGGCTCAGTAGCAGGCGCTGGGTCTGTGGACTGACCTGTTGGGGCTGTCCATGGGCATCTAGCCAGTCAGTGTTGATGCCGGCTGCCGCGGCCAACCGTGCAAGTGCTGCGTCACTCATTCAGCCTCCTGCAGGCGCACAATAATGCTGCCGGGAGTCATGTGGCGGGTGAGGGGATCCAGCCCAAAACTGAACAGGGTTTCCTCCTGCGGTTCGGGAGCAGTGAAGGGCACGCGGGTGTCGCCAAGATTCACGTGGACACGCAATACACGATCCCCGTCGAGGAGCCAGCTGGCTGCTACCGCATGCTCTCCCAGGCGGGTGGCGCCGCCGGAACGGGCGTTGGTCAGCCACGGCATGATGTGGGTGCGGCGTAGCATCAGCAGTTCACGATAGAGTCGGTACCAGGACGGATCACCCTGTGCGCAGACGTCGCCATCAAACGGCGGCAAACGATAGGGCCGGGAGGAATTGAATGTCTCTTCTGCATTGGGGTCCGGCAGCTCCCGTTCGCGGCCGGCAAACTGCTGAAATTTTCCGAATTCACGCGCGCGTCCTTCGCGAACGGCCTTTGCCAGGTCCTCGTGATGGTCGGTGAAATACAGGAAAGGATGTCGGCTGCCACATTCTTCACCCATGAATATCATGGGTACCATCGGCGAGAGCAGCAACAGCGCCACAGCCGCGGTCAGTTTATCTTCCGGCGCCAGCGTCAGCAGACGTTCGCCGAAGGCCCGGTTGCCAATCTGGTCGTGGTTTTGCAGGAACATTACAAACGACGTCGCCGACAGATGCGCGCTGGGCTCGCCCCGCGGTGTGCCGTCTCCCAGGGTATTGCCCTGGTAGATAAAACCTTCGCTGAGGAACTTGGCCAGTTTGCCGGTCTTGTCGTCACTGAAGTCGGCGTAGTAGCCGTCACGTTCGCCGGTCAGAATGGTATGCAGAATATGATGTCCATCATCATTCCATTGCGCATCAAAACCACATTCCAGCAAACCAGCAGCGTTGCGCTCGTTCTCCACAATCAGGTGAGTGTGGCGTTGGGGGTCTACCGACTCCCGAACCTGTAGCGCCAGGTCTACCAGGAAATCGGTATCAGTGATGGCATGCACCGCATCAAAGCGCAGGCCATCCACCCGGTAATCCTGCAGCCACATCAGTGCGTTCTCGACAAAAAAATCACGCACCTGCGGGCGCTGGAAGTTGATGGCCGCACCCCATGGCGTGGGCCGGTCCGGGCAGAAATATTCGCTGGCGTAGTGGCCAAGGTAATTGCCTTCGGGGCCAAAATGGTTATAGACCATATCCAGAAAAATCATGATCTCGTGCGCGTGCGCAGCGTCGATCAGCGCCTTGAGATCCTCCGGCGTGCCATATGCAGAGTGCGGCGCATACAGCAGCGCGCCGTCGTAACCCCAGTTGCGGGCGCCGGGGAACTGCGCCACAGGCATCAACTGCAGTGCGGTTATGCCCAGCTCGCGGAAATACGGCAGGTATGACGTCACGCCCCGGAAACCGCCCAGCAGGCCGACATGGATTTCACAGATGATGCTCTCGTGCCAGGGTCGTCCCGTCCATGAGGATGTCTGCCAGGTGTATGTGTCGTGATCAACGACCTGGCTCAGGCCGTGCAGGTCCTCACGCTGACTGCGCGATGCCGGATCGGGCACCCGCCATTTTTGATCGACAAAAAAGCGGTAGCCGGTGCCGGCACCACAGCGCACCTGCGCGTGATACCAGCCCTCGTTGGCGGCTTTCAGTCCATGGGTGCTGCCGTCTTCCAGTTCAACATCCACCTGTCTGGCGTCCGGCGCCCATAATGAAAACAAAGTAACATCATGGGCAACGAGCCGGGCACCGTGCGTGTGTCGGTAACTCATGACTCGCTCCTGACTCAGGCGTTGGCCACAATGGATTCCCGATCAATGGCCAGCTCCCGATAAAGTCGGTCGTAGGGCTCAACGGAGTCGCGCCAGTAACGCGGCGAAGCGATGGCCCGGTGCCGCATGGCATTCAGCAAGTCAGGGTGCTGATACACGTTGACGGCACGGCGGATGGCTGCCGCATAGGCGCCGATGGAAACGTCATCAAACAGAAAACCGTTTACACCGTCCTCAATGGTGTCGGCCAGACCGCCCGTGCGGTGGGCAACAGGCAGTGAACCCAGGCGTTGCGCGTACAATTGGCTGAGGCCGCAGGGCTCGAACCGTGACGGCATCAGCAGGAAATCACTGCCTGCAAAAATGCGCCGCGCGCCGCCTTCGTTGAAGCCGATGTCGACACCGATGCGATCCGGATACTTGTCACGAAGGGACACCACAGCCGCTTCAACCGTAGCCTCACCGCGCCCCATGATGACCAGTTTGCCGCCAGCAGCGACGATTTCTTCAGCAACCTCAATGGTGAGGTCCAGGCCCTTCTGATGAACCAGGCGCGAGACCACTGCGAATATCGGCCCCGGCCGGGGATCCAGCGCGAACGTTTTGATAACGTCCTGCGCATGCAGGGCTTTGCCCTGGCTGGCGAAATCCGTAAAGCCCTGCAGCAGGTGAGGATCGGCATACGGATGCCAGCTGTCGTCGATGCCGTTGCGGATGCCGCTGAGCCTGCCGTGACTGGCTCTTTCCGCCAGCAGTGTGTGCAATCCACAACCAGAGTCGGGCTGGGTAATTTCCCTGGCGTAGGTCTCGCTCACCGTAGTGATGTGACTGGCATAAACCAGTGCCGCCTTCAGAAAGGAGAGTTTGCCGTAGTGGTCAATCTGGTCCGGCTGCATGGCGCCGGGCGGAATCCCCAACTGCCCCGCCACGGACGCATCAAAGTTGCCCTGATGAACAAGGTTGTGGATGGTGAACACACTCGGGGTGGGCAGACCACGCCAGCGCATATAGGCCGGTGCCAGGCCCGCCGGCCAGTCGTTGGCATGGACCAGTTGCGGCTGCCAGTTGATTGACGCACGTCGGGCGGCGATCTCTGCGGCGGCGTGTCCCAGCAGGGCAAAACGCAGATGGTTGTCGTCCCAGTCACAACCATGCTCGTCGCCGTAGGCCAGGCCCTCACGATCATACAGCTCGGGGCAGATCACCAGATAAATAATGATGCCGTCCTCCAGGTCCAGCCGGCCCAGGCGGGCGGGCGGCAAAGAGGCATGACGGTGAATACTGCCAACGATTTTTATGTCCGGCCGGCTGTCGATAATCTGCCGATAGCCCGGCATCAGTATGCGTACATCGTGATGGCCGAACAGGGCGCGGGGAAGCGCAGCAGAAACATCACCGAGGCCACCGACTTTCAGCAGATCGGCAAATTCGGAGGTGACGAACAGGATCTTCTTGTTACCACTGTCAAAGCTTTGTATGCGGACTGCAGGTCGGCGTGATACCTTCCTGGGACTCACTATTTGGGGGGACTCAGCAACCTTTGCCATTAAAAACTACTCCTTTATGTAGTACTACTCCCAATACTCTTAACCTGCGTTAATGCATTCTCCTGTATTTTAAATTTTTGCTTGAAGGCATCACTAATAAAGACACTTTCAGCACGCGGAAGTTCCTCTATTGCGCGTCGTTCGCGCAATATGTACGCGCTTCTGTCGTCACACCGGAGGCTGGCGTTCAGCGATCGGCGAGGTCTCCGGTTCGGGCATCTCGACCTCTGCTTCGTTGCTCATCGTGGCACGAATCCGCGGCAGGGAATCGGGATAATGGACGTTGATAAATGACAATATATTTTCCCGCAGGTAACAGCGCAGGTCCCAGGCCCGCGACGAATCACCAGCACTGCCCAGTGCCCGAACCTGCATCGCCCGTTCGCTGCAATCGGTCACCTGTACCACGCATACTTCTCCATCCCACAGTTGCGGGACCCGCCGGCACAACCTCTCTACTTCTTCGCGTATCGCGGAGACCGGCACCGAATAGTCTACCCAGAAAAAAACCGTGCCCAGGATGGAGGAGGTATGTCGGGTCCAGTTCTGAAACGGATTTTCAATTATCCACTGCAAAGGCACGATAAGGCGACGATTGTCCCAGATTCTTACCACGACATAGGTACCGGTGATTTCTTCGATGCGTCCCCACTCATTCTCGATAATGACCACATCGTCCAGACGAATCGGTTGGGTAATGGCAATCTGGATGCCGGCGATCAGATTGCCCAGCACCGGTCTTGCGGCAAACCCTACTACCAGGCCGGCCAAGCCGGCCGAGGCGAGCAGGCTGGTACCAAACTGGCGCACTGAAGGGAAGGTGGTGAGAATGGCGGCGACACCGATCAACAGGACCAGCACGCCGAGCGAACGAATCAGCACTTTGGTTTGTGTCTGGATTTTGCGAGCCTGCAGGTTGTCGGCCATGTCCACCGGATTGCGGGCGACCACATGATCCTCAATGGCGGCCACTGCGCGGAGTGCGAGCCAGGTGAAACAGGCAATGATCAGCACCGAGGTGATGTGGCGCAGGCCTGCTATCATGACGATTTCGTCAGGGGCTGATCGCCACACCAATTGCAGGGCGACGAGTGGCAACAACAGGCGGATGGGCCCCACGCTTCGGCGCGCCAGCGCATGCACAAACGTATCCGTGTCAACGCGGCACATCAGACGGGTGATGATCACACTGACCAGATAAAACAGCAGCGCTGCGACGCAGGCGGTCAGCGTTACGCGCCATAGTCCGTTTTCAAGGCTGTCAAACAGGGTCGGCGGAACATTATCCGCCAGTGCGGCAATCAGATCGTCGGGCATAACAACTCCGTGTCAAAGCTCCGTCCCAAACCTCCGGTCAAAACTCCCGTCAGAACTCTTTTCAGTACCCCTGTTTCAATCCTGGTCGGTCATCTCGGCAGGATGCCAGCGGTGAATGTCCCTGATCGTGCACGAGGCGCCGCCGATATCATGATCAAAACGGATCTGGTCGCCCGGTCCGAGACAAACCCCGGTACGGGACACCACCTCAACCTGCATAAACGCATTGCGCGCATCGCAGACGCCAGCCAGGTCAACCTTGTAATAGTCGTCGCGGCGGGCTTCCAGGATAATGCTTTGTCTGTCGAATTCGTGCCAACTGCGAATGTCGCGCGTAAAACACAGCGAGTTGACCTCTTCGCCGAGCATGCCATTCATGATGGCGGTCTCGCGGCTGGATTCGCTGGAAGCACAGGCCGCCAGCACAAGTGGCAAGGCGAGGGCGGTTGTGGCAAGGGTAGGGAAATTATTGCGTCGTAACATGATGCATACTCCGTCATGTATCTGTAGTTGACCGTTTAAGTTTACGGGCAGTCGCGGCGATGTTCAATCGCCGGCTACCAGGTACTCATACAATACGACCTCTTCCGTGGTCGGGTTATTTTCTGTGCCAGGCATGTGCCTGCCGATGCGCCTAAGCCCGGCGTTTTTTAATACTTTGCCCGACGCCGGATTACGGGCGAAGTGATGGGCATGAATACGGGACAGTTCAATAGAAGTCAGCGCAAAGCCAAGTAGGGCGTCCACGGCCTCGCTGGCAAAACCCTGGCCCCAATACGGTTCACCCACCCAGTAACCCAGCTCGGCGTCGCCGTCATGAATGTTCATGAGTCCGACGGCGCCGATCAGCTCAGTGCTGCTGCGCAGACACACCGCGTAAATGGCCGCGCTGCCGCGTTGCCAGTCATCGGCATGGGCGGCAATCCAGTTTTCCGCCTCGCCATCGGCATAGGGATGGGGAATATTGCTGGTCATGGTGGCGACGTTGGGGTTGCCGGCCAGCAACTGTACCCGCGCTGCGTCAGTGATCTGAAAAGGACGAAGCAACAGGCGTTCGGTAGCAAGAGTAGGCTGTGTATCCATGGTGTCGGGTTCCGTTGGTTCATACCGGGTGGCTGAATTGTACAAGCTGTCATCCAGGTCAGGGTGAAACATGCCTCCACCTGTGACTGGCGTCACACAGGGTGCAGATTATGCCATAGCGCGCTTGTGTGGGAATAATTCCCACATTATGATGGGTTCCGTACACAAGCATTAACGGGAAGGTTAAGGTTTTGGACAGGGAGCACATGGATGTGCATTTTTTCCTGGCTGCCGCTGCGCCCCTCATCGCTGGTACCCCCTTCCTATCAACGGTACACTCACTTCTTTGCTGACCTCAGAACGTGTCACAAGGGAGTCGAACATGAAGTACCCCGATACCATTCAACCGGATTTCTCTGCCCGCGAGGCCTTGCCTGGCGTCGATCCCTTACAGGTCAGGCGATGGTCACCGCGCGCCTTTGTCAAAACCCCTATCAAGGATGCCGATCTGGCGCTGCTGTTTGAAGCGGCCCGTTGGGCACCGTCATGTTTTAACGCCCAGCCCTGGCAGTTCCATGTATCCACTGACAAGACCTTTGACGACTATCTGCAATTGCTGGTGGAAGGCAACCAGCAGTGGGCGAGTCAGGCCCCGGTGCTGGGGTTTGTGGTGGTCAAAAAGACGTTTGCCCACAACGGCAAGCCCAATGCCTACGCTGAGTTTGATGCCGGTGCTGCCTGGATGGCGATGACCCTGCAGGCGCGGCAGATGGGTCTGTACACACATGGTATGGCTGGCATCAGGCACGAAGAAGTCACCCGCTATCTGCAACTGGATGATGGCCACAAGGTGGTGTGCGGTTTTGCCATAGGTGTGGCAGCAGCGCCGGACACTCTGCCGGAAGAGCTGGCCGCGAAGGAGCAACCGTCGTCGCGCAAGCCTCTGACTGAGGTTCTGTACAGATAACTGTTTATCAACAGGAGTGCCGTCATGGCAAAGATTTTACGGGCAGATGACAAGGATCTGGGCGGCTTCACCGTCAGTCGTGTGCTGCCACATCATGATAAAAAAATGGTCGGGCCCTTCATATTTTTTGATCACATCGGGCCGGCGGAATTTCCGGCCGGTGAGGGCATCAATGTGCGCCCGCATCCGCACATCGGCCTGGCCACGGTGACCTATCTGTTTGAAGGCAGCATTCTGCATCGCGACAGCCTGGGATCGGTGCAGGAGATTTTCCCTGGTGACGTGAACTGGATGATTGCCGGTGAAGGCATCGTGCATTCGGAGCGTGAAACCCATGAAGTGCGGGCGCGGCCACACCCGTTGCACGGCCTGCAATTATGGGTGGCACTGCCGCCGGAACATGAAACCGTGGCCCCCGACTTCGAACACATCCCCAAGAACCGCCTGCCCACCATCAACCGGCCGGGGCTGATGATGCGGCTGATCGTCGGCGAAGCCTACGATCGCAGCTCGCCAGTGCGCACCTTTTCGCCGATGTTCTACCTGGATGTGCTGGCCCAGCCCGGCGCGACCCTGGAGCATCCCAATCCCGAGCATGAAGCCGCCGTATTTGTTGAAAGCGGTCGGGTCCGCATCGGGGACGCGGAGTTTGTCGCCGGTGATTTTGTGTTACTGGACGCCGAGGACGCGGAACTTGAAAGCCTCGAACACAGCCGACTGATGCTGTTGGGCGGTGAAAAGTTCAATCGGGTGCCACATATTCACTGGAATTTTGTCGCCTACGAGCGCAGCACGCTGGATGCGGCGCGCAAACGCTGGGACAATGGTGAATTTCCCCGGGTACCGGGCGATGACAAGGAACACATACCCCTGCCATGAGTGTGATCAAGTTAAGTAAGGGCCGCGACAGTTCGCTGTTGCGCCGCCATCCGTGGATTTTTTCCGGCGCTATTGATTCCGTCGACGGAGAGCCCGCTCCCGGAGACACCGTCACCGTGGAGGACAGCCGGGGCAAGACGCTGGGTGTTGCCGCCTGGTCGCCGACATCCCAGATTCGTGCACGCATGTGGTCCTTTGATACGGAAGCGGTGATCGATGCCGGCTTTATCCATGAACGCCTGCGCCGCGCCATAGCCCGACGCGCGGGTCTGCTGTCAGCCACGCGCACGGCCTGCCGACTGGTGTATGCCGAGTCCGATGGTTTTCCCGGCCTGATTGTCGATCGTTACGGCGATTACCTGAGCTGTCAGTTCCTCAGCGCCGGCGCCGAGTTCTGGCGCGACACCATCGTTGCCGCGCTGGCCGAGCTGTCACCTTGCCGCGGTATCTACGAGCGCTCCGATGTCACCGTGCGTAAACACGAAGGACTGGCACAGCGTCAGGGTCTGATTCATGGTGAGGAACCCCCGGCACTGGTACAGATTCAGGAGCAGGACCGGCTCTTTATGGTCAGTATCCAGCAGGGCCACAAAACCGGCTACTACCTGGACCAGTTCGACAACCGCAGCCTGGTGCAGCGCATGAGCGCCGGTAAACGCGTGCTCAACTGTTTCTCCTACACCGGTGGTTTTGGCATCGCGGCTCTGAAGGGCGGGGCGACCCACGTGACCAATGTTGATTCGTCCGGGCCGGCGCTGGAACTGGCCGGGGAGAATCTGGCGTTGAACGACTTCGGTCCGGAGCAGGCCGATCTGGTGCAGGCCAATGTGTTTGAGTACCTGCGTGAACTGAAAAACAAAAACATGAGCTATGATCTGATTGTGCTCGATCCACCCAAGTTCGCCGAGACCAAACATCAGTTTAAAAAGGCCGCACGGGCTTACAAGGACATCGCTCTGCAGGCTGCGCAACTGCTTGGTTCCGGTGGCACACTGGTGAATTTTTCCTGCTCCGGTGCCATTGATCCCGCGCTGTTTCAGAAGATTACCGCCGATGCCCTGCTCGATGCCGGGCGCGACGGGCGCATCACCCATTACCTGCACCAGGCCGAAGATCACCCGGTGGCGTTGCCGTTTCCCGAAGCGCTGTATCTTAAGGGTCTGGTATGTGTGCTTGACTGAGCAAATCGGGCTATAATTGCGCGCCATGAACCCAGCTCCCCCAACAGAACTCTACCAGCAGGCCGTGTCAGGTCTGATCGCCGCCGGTCAGCGTATCTGGCAACAGGGATGGTGTCCGGCCACCAGCAGCAATTTTTCCCAACGCCTGACCTGCGACAGCTGTGCGATCACGGTGTCCGGTCGGGACAAAGGTAATCTGCAACCGGCCGATATCATGCAGGTGGACCTGTCAGGGCAGGCGCTGGACGGGAAAAAACCGTCAGCTGAAACCCTGTTGCATACCCAACTGTACCGGCGTGATCCGGACATCGGTGCGGTGTTGCACACCCATTCGGTGAAGGCGACACTGGTGTCAATGGCTGCCCCGGCGGTTGTGGAACTCAGCGGCCTGGAGTTACTCAAAGCTTTTGCGGGTAACAGCAGTCATCAGGTGACGTTGCGCATTCCGGTGTTTGACAACACCCAGGATATCACTGCGCTGGCCAGCGAGGTGGAGCACTGGATGCAGCAACATGGCACCGGACATGCATATCTGATTCGGGGCCATGGCCTGTACACCTGGGGCCGCGATTTGCCGGAAACCCTGCGCCATCTTGAGGCACTGGAGTTTCTGCTTGATTATTATTGGCACGCACGAGCGGGGGCACGCCCGACGTCGCACGTGAACGAGGACAGAGAATGAGCGCGTTGAAGGTTTTTGCAGACTCGGACCCAGCCACCATAGAGTGGCAGGCAACCGACCCGGTGAAAATAGCCGAGCAATTGGCCGCAGTGGGCATCCGCTTTGAGCAGTGGCAGGCGGCAGCACCGGTCAGCGCTGGTGACAGCAGCGATCAGGTGATGGCCGCGTACAAAGCCGATATTGACCAGCTGGTGGCCGAAGAAGGCTACCAGACCGTCGACGTGATCAGCCTGGACGCAACAAATCCGGAAGTGGAAGCCAAGGTGCCGGAGCTGCGTCAGAAGTTTCTCAGCGAGCATCGCCACAGCGAAGATGAAGTGCGCTTTTTTGTGGACGGCCAGGGGCTGTTCAGTCTGCATGTGCAGGACAAGGTGTATGAGGTTCTGTGCCAGAAGGGCGATCTGATTTCCGTGCCTGCCAACACGCCACACTGGTTTGACATGGGCCCGAAACCGTCCTTTGTGGCGATCCGGTTTTTTAATAACACCGAAGGCTGGGTTGCCAATTATACTGGCAGTCCGATCGCTGATTCGTTTTCCCGTTTGGAGCCATAATGAAGCCGATCGCCATTGTTACGGATATTGAAGGCACGACCAGTTCCATTCGCTTCGTTAAGGATGTCCTGTTTGTTTACGCTGAGCGCTTTCTGCCCGACTTTGTCCGCAAGCACAAGGAAGAGCGCGACGTGGCACGTCAGCTACGAAGCATGAGTGACAACACCGGCATTCCGTTGAAAAATACCGAAGCCCTGATCGACCAGCTGCGCCTGTGGATGCATGAGGACCAGAAAGTTACCGAGCTCAAGGCATTGCAGGGTATGGTCTGGGAGCGCGGCTACCAGCGCGGCGAGTACCAGGCGCACGTCTACCCCGATGTGCCGCCCAAGCTGCAGGAATGGCTGGACGAAGGTATCAATCTGTATGTGTATTCGTCCGGCTCGGAAAAAGCCCAGCGTCTGTTCTTCCGTTATTCAAGCTGCGGTGACCTGCGCCTGATGTTTGCCGGTTATTTTGACACCAGTATCGGTGCCAAGCAGGAAGTGCAGTCCTACCTCAACCTGGCCGAGCAGATTGCCCTGCCGCCCAAGGATATTCTGTTCCTGTCCGACATCGAAGCCGAGCTTGACGCCGCTGCCGAAGCGGGTTTCAACACCATCTGGGTAGTGCGGCCGCAGGAAGGTACGGTGGCGCCGAAGAAATCGAAGCATCCGATCGTCAGCAGCTTTGCTGAGATCAGCGTTTTTTAAAGGGGACGGAGGGATTTAGCGAGCTAAATCCCTCCGTCCCCTTTAAAAAACGCCAACGCATCAGGGTTGGCCAGCGCATCCTGATTTTTCACGGGGCGGCCGTGCAGGGTTTCGCGCACGGCAATCTCGGCGATCTTGCCATTCAGCGTTCTGGGAATGTCGGGCACCTGGCGGATCACTGCCGGTACGTGGCGCGGTGACGCGCCGTTGCGGATGCTGAGTCTGATGTCGCCAATTAGTTGCTCGTCCAGCGTGATGCCGGGCTGCAGGCGCACAAACAGCACGATACGCACATCATTGTCCCATTCCTGACCCACGGCCACGCTCTCCAGCACCTGCGGCAGCTGTTCCACCTGACGGTAGATTTCCGCCGTGCCAATGCGCACGCCGCCCGGGTTCAGTACCGTGTCCGAGCGTCCGTAAATGATCCAGCCACCGTGCACAGTCTGCTCGGCGTAGTCACCGTGTGTCCAGATATTGTCAAAACGCTCAAAGTAGGCGGCCTGGTACTTTTTGTGATCGGGGTCATGCCAGAAGCCGGTGGGCATGCTGGGGAAGGACTGCTGACATACCAGCTCGCCTTTTTCCTGCGACACCGGTTTGCCGGCCGCGTTATAGACCTTCACATCCATGCCCAGCCCTGCACACTGAATTTCGCCCCGGTATATCGGCAGAATCGGACTGCCCAGCACAAAGCAGGAAATGATGTCAGTACCCCCGGAAATCGACTGCAGGCTGATGTCCGGTTTCACATCCCGGTACACATAATCAAAACCCTCGGCACTCAGCGGCGAGCCGGTGGACAAGAGAGTGTGCAGACGCGGCAGCTTATGCGACTGGCGGGGTTTGACACCCGCTTTTTCCGCAGCCGACAGGTATTTGGCGGAGGTGCCAAAGATGCTGACCCCGGTTTCTGCCGCCAGGTCAAACAGTATCGATGGCTGCGGGTGAAACGGCGAACCGTCATACAGCACCAGCGTCGCGCCTGACGCCAGGCCGCTGACCAGCCAGTTCCACATCATCCAGCCACAGGTGGTGAAATAAAACAGGACATCATCACGCTGCAGGTTCAGGTGCAGGTGATGCTCCTTGCGATGCTGCAGCAGTGTTCCGCCGGCGCTGTGCACGATGCACTTGGGTATGCCGGTGGTGCCCGAGGAATACATGATAAACAGCGGATGTGAAAACGGCAGCGCAGCAAAATCCGGTTCGGCAGGTTGCGCGCTGGCCAGTACTTCGGACCAAGGCAGCACCGCACTGTGCCCATCCGGATCGCCTGCGCCGGCGCCATACAGATCGGGCAGCAGCACGACGGCCTGCAGCGATGGCAGGCCCGCCATCAGTTTCTCCAGCACGGCCTGATGGGTATTGATGCGCCCCGCATAACAGTGAGTGGGCACTGCAAACAGTATCTTGGGTTCAATCTGGGTGAAACGGTCAAGTATGCCGCCAACGCCAAAGTCCGGCGAACACGATGACCAGATGGCGCCGATGGAGGCACTGGCCAGCATCGCCACCACAGTTTCGATGCGGTTGGCGGCAAACCCGGCTACCCTGTCGCCGGCCTGCACACCCTGCGCCAACAGCCATTGCTGCACCTGTGACACCTGCCCGGATAGCGCCGCATAACTCAGCGACTGCCGGTTATTGTGCTCATCACAGAAAATCAGTGCGGTCTGCTCGTCGCGAAAGCGTAGCAGGTTGGCGGCATAATTCAGGCGATGTTCCGGAAACCACTGATCCAGCCAGAACTGCCGTCCATGTTTCAGTACACGGGCCTCGGCGGGGGCGTCCACGCTGATACCGGTGAAGGTCAGGCAGGCCTGCCAGAAGGCCTCGCGGTTCTGCACACTCCAGCGATGCAGGGCTGCGTAGCTGGCAAGCTGGACGCGCTGTGTGCTGTTGATCCAGTTGATGAAGTCGACCAGGTGGCAGTCACCGGGCGCTGCTGTTTTGAGATCAAAGCGCGCCTGACACAGGATGGGCGAATCAGCGTTTGTGGTCATGGGTCAGCTTCCGTTCCGGTCTGAAAAAAAGGTCTGAAAATAAGTCAGGCGCCGCCGCGCGCCACCGGCAGGCCGGCCAGTGACACGCGGGACTGGTTGGGCCGCTGCAGCAGCTCGCAAATCCAGCGACTGGTATCAATCAGGCGAGGCAGGTCAACACCGGTATCCATGCCCAGGCCGTGCAGCATGAACAGCACATCTTCGGTGGCAACATTACCGCTGGCGCCCTGCGCATAAGGGCAACCGCCCAGGCCCGCGACAGACGCGTCGATGGTGGCCAAACCCAATTGCAGGCCAGCCAGAAGATTGGCCAGCGCCTGCCCGTAGGTATCATGAAAATGCATGGCCAGCTGATCGGCACGTGCTTCCTGCAGACAACGCGACAGTACCTCATGCACATGCTGCGGGGTACCGGTGCCGATGGTGTCACCCACAGACACTTCATAACAGCCCAGAGCCATCAGCTCAGCTACCGCCATGGCCACATCATTGGCCGGTACCTCGCCCTGGTACGGGCAACCCATGGCGCAGGACACATAACCACGCACCGGGATGCCGGCCGCGTTGGCGGCCGCGCATACCTCGGTAAAACGCTGAATGCTGTCCCGGATACTGCAATTGATGTTTTTCTGACTGAACAGTTCAGAGGCGGCGGCAAACACTGCAACTTCATCGGCACCGGCCTGCACGGCGCGCTCAAATCCCTGCATATTGGGTGTCAGGGCGCTGTAGCGCACGCCCGGGACGCGTGTGATGCCGGCAAATACCTCGGCCGAATCGGCCATCTGCGGAATCCATTTTGGAGAGACAAAACTGCCGGTTTCGATGCGTCGCAAGCCAGATGCCGCCAGACGGTCAACCAGTCCGGCCTTGATCGACGCGCTCAGCTGCGCGGGCTCATTCTGCAGGCCATCACGGGGCCCCATTTCAACCAGACTGACGGGTCGGCCTTTCAGCTCTGCCATTTTCATGTGGGCTGTGCCTCGCTGGTCAGCGCAAACGCCATCAGCAACTGATCCGGCTGCACCATCTCATCGGCAGCGCAGTGCACGGTGTCAATGTGGGCATCAGCGGTTGCCCGCAGTGTATGTTCCATTTTCATGGCTTCCATCACCAGCAGTGGCTGGCCGGCCACCACCGCATCGCCGGCGCCGACAAACAGTTTGACGACCCGACCGGGCAGCGGCGCGGTCAATGCCTGTTGCGTCTGGCTCCGGCTGCCGCCCGCTGCCAGGGTATTGATGTCGATGGCCGCCGACGCGGCGGTGCCCGCATACAGGGGGCGCAGATGATACTGCTGGCTGAACACATTGCGCTGACCCTGATTCTGCCGCCAGCCGGACAAGGGCCCCCAGCTATGGAGAGGCCCCCAGCTATGGAGAGGCCCCCAGCAAGAGAGAGACCCCCAGCCGGCCCCGGAAACCGTACCTTCCTCAGGCTCTCTGCGCCGCGCTATCAGCGCCGCCGCAATGGCCTGCTGATGCTGCGCCAGAAAGCCGGTGTGCACCTCGGCCGCACCAAAAGCCGGGGTGTCCAGCACCGCCCCGAGGAAATCTGCATTGTGGCTGATGCCGCTGACCCGCAATCTCGCCAGCCCCTGTGACAGTTCTGCCACCGCTTCAGCGCGGCTGGGCGCCCAGGCAATCAGTTTGCCCAGCATGCTGTCATAAAACACGCTGATGCGATCGCCGCTGCGGAAACCGGCATCCACCCGCAGGGCCCCGCCCTGTGGCCATACCAGCCCGGTGATCAAACCGGTCGATGGCAGAAAATCCGGGGCACCGGACTCGGCATTGATACGCGCCTCAATCGCCCAGCCGCGGCGCGGAATGTCCGTCTGGCTCAGTGGCAGCACTTCACCACTGGCCACGCGCAGCTGCCACTCCACCAGATCCAGGCCGGTGATGCATTCGGTGACCGGGTGCTCCACCTGCAGGCGGGTATTCATTTCCAGAAAATAGAACGCGCCGTTCTGATACAGGAACTCCACCGTGCCGGCACCGGAATAGCCAATGCTGGTGGCGGCACGCACGGCAGCGGCACCCATGGCCTCACGGGTCGGTTCATCCAGACCGGGGGCAGGTGCCTCCTCAATCAGTTTCTGGTGCCGGCGCTGCACCGAACAATCGCGTTCATGCAGGTGTACGCAATGACCATGATCATCGGCAAAGACCTGGATCTCTACATGTCGGGCCTGTGGCAGGTATTTCTCCAGCAGCACGCGCTCGTCGCCGAACGCAGCTTTGGCTTCGCGCTGCACGGCGGCCAGTGCTTCTGCCAGTTTATCAGCGTTACTGACCACTCTCAGGCCACGACCACCACCACCGGCGACGGCTTTCAGTAGCACCGGATAGCCGGCCTGATCTGCCGCGTCGCGCAGCACTGCGATATCCTGCGCATCGCCGTGATAACCAGGCAGCATGGGTACATCGGCCTCAGCCATCAACTGTTTGGCGCGGGCCTTGGAGCCCATGGCGGCAATGGCGTCGGCACCGGGGCCGACAAAACGGATGCCGGCATCGGTTACCGCCCGGGCGAACTCACTGTTCTCCGACAGGAAACCGTAACCAGGATGGATGGCATCGGCACCCCAGTCCGCTGCAATAGCGAGTATCTGTTGCTGGTCCAGGTAGCTATCGCTGGCGGCATTGCCGCGCAGGGCAAAGGCCTGGTCGGCGAGTAGCACGTGCAGGGCGTCGCGGTCTGCCGGCGAATACACCGCCGCGCACTCGATGCCCAGACGCTGTGCGGTGCGCATGATGCGGCAGGCAATTTCACCGCGGTTGATCACCAGCAGGCGAGAGATCATGATTGTGTGTTGCTCCGCTCGCTGCTGCCATCAGCGTTCTGCACCCAGGGCGCCTGCTGCTTGTCCAGGAAAGCCTGCAGGCCGCCTTGGGCTTCCTGGCCGGTGCGTACACGGGCAATCAGGGCTGCGGTGTAATCGGTGATCTCGCGCGAGGCCGGCACCGGCACTAAATAGTTGATCAGGTTCTTGGTGGTGGCCATGGCGCGCGGGGCGTTGTTCAGCAACTGCCTGGCAGTGGCCATGACCTCATTCATCAGCGTGTCCGCCGGTACACAGCGATGCACCAGGCCTGCCTGCAGGGCGGCCTCGGCACTGAACACTTCAGCGGTCAGAAAATAGCGTCTGGCCTGATGGGCGCCGATGCGTGCCACCACATAGGGGCTGATCACCGCCGGCACCAGTCCCAGCCTGACTTCGCTGACACAAAACCGCGTATCGTCGGCGGCGATGACAATATCCGAGCACGCGGTCAGGCCGGTGGCCCCGGCAAACACATTGCCATGCAGGGCGGCGATCACTGGTTTGGGGAACTGATGCAGGGCCTGCAGCATGTTAGCAAACCGGCAGGCATCGTCGACATTTTCTTCGTGACTGAAGTCGACCATCGACTTCATGTAGTTCAGGTCGGCGCCGGAGCAGAAACTCTTGCCCCGCCCGGCCAGAATCAGTACCCGGGTTTTGTCATCGCGGGCCAAGGTGGTCAGTGTCTCGTGCAGTTCCTCGATCAGCGCCTGGGTCATGGCGTTGTGTTTCTGCGGGCGGTTCAGCCAGATTATCGTCACACCGTCGTGCGGGCGGCTGGTCTCCAGGGGCGAGCTCTCGGTTTGGGTGTTCATAAGCATTCCTTACATTCTGAAGATGCCAAACTGTGTGTCCTGCTGCGCCGCATGTTGTGCGGCAAACAGCGACAGGCCCAATACAAATCGCGTATCGGTGGGCGCTATCACGCCGTCATCCCACAATCGCGCGCTGGCGTAGTAGGGGTGGCCTTCACGTTCATACTTGTCTTCGATGGGTTTTTTGAACCGAAGTTCCTCTTCGGCGCTCCACGACTGGTTTTTGGCGGCCAGGGTCTCGGCCCTGATCTGTGCCAGCACGCCGGCAGCCTGGGCTCCGCCCATGACCGAGATGCGGGCATTGGGCCAGGTCCACAGAAAGCGCGGATCGTAAGCGCGGCCACACATGCCGTAGTTACCAGCACCAAAACTGCCGCCAATCAGCACGGTAATTTTGGGCACGCTGGCGGTGGCCACAGCATTGACCAGTTTCGCGCCGTGCTTGGCGATGCCCTCATGCTCGTACTTTCTGCCCACCATAAAGCCGGTGATGTTCTGCAAAAACACCAGGGGTATGTTGCGCTGACAGCACAGCTGGATAAAGTGACTGCCTTTTAACGCGCTCTCGGAAAACAGGATGCCGTTGTTGGCGATGATGCCAACCGCCTGTCCGAGAATGTCGGCAAAACCACACACCAGCGTGGTGCCGTACAGCGGTTTGAACTCGTCGAATACCGAGCCATCGACCACCCGGGCAATGACTTCGCGCACATCGTAGGGCTGACGCACATCGGCCGGCACGATACCCAACAGTTCATTGCTGTCATACACCGGCGGCGGGGCGCTAAGGTCCAGGCCGCGGGAAGGGCGATTCAGGCGCGCGATGCTGCGACGGATCAGCGCCAGGGCGTGCATGTCATTGTCGGCCAGCTGATCGGCAACACCGGAGATCTGACTGTGCACCTGACCACCACCGAGCTCCTCGGCGCTGACCACCTCACCGGTGGCGGCTTTCACCAGCGGCGGGCCGCCAAGAAAAATGGTGCCCTGGTCGCGGACAATAATGGACTCGTCTGCCATGGCCGGCACATAGGCGCCGCCGGCTGTGCATGATCCCATCACTGCGGCGATTTGTGGGATACCTGCTGCTGACATCCGGGCCTGGTTATAGAAGATACGCCCGAAATGTTCCCGGTCCGGAAACACCTCGGCCTGGTGGGGCAGGTTGGCACCACCGGAATCGACCAGGTAAATGCAGGGCAGATGGTTTTCCGCTGCAATCTGTTGTGCGCGCAAATGCTTTTTTACCGTCAGCGGATAGTAGGTGCCGCCCTTGACCGTGGCGTCGTTGGCTACAATCACACAGCACTGGCCGGAGACCATGCCCAGGCCGCTGATCAGACCGGCGCCGGGGATGTCATCGTCGTAGACCTGGAAGGCCGCCAGCGCGGAGAATTCCAGAAACGGTGAACCGGTGTCGAGCAGGGCTTCAATGCGTTCGCGCGGCAGCAATTTGCCGCGCTGTTGATGACGCTGCCGCGAGCGTTCATCACCACCCAGCGCCAGGGTGGCGGTCAGCGCCTGCAGCTCATCGCGCAGCGCGGCGTGGTGCTGGTAATTGCTGGCAAAGCCCTCGGTTTGGGGGCTGATGGCTGACGCTAGCCGACTCACGGCTGCGTCTCCCGGAACAGTTCGCGGCCGATCAGCATGCGGCGGATTTCCTGGGTGCCGGCGCCGATCTCGTACAGCTTGGCGTCGCGCAACAGGCGTCCGGTCGGATAGTCGTTGATGTAGCCGTTGCCACCCAGGATCTGGATGGCTTCCAGCGCCAGTTGCGTGGCCCTGTCGGAGCTGAACAGGATCGCCCCGGCGGCATCCTTGCGCGTGGTTTCGCCGCGATCGCAGGCGCGCGCGACCGCGTAGACATAGGCGCGGGCCGCGTTGAGGTTGGTGTACATGTCAGCAAGCTTGCCCTGGATAAACTGGAAGTTGCCGATGGGCTCGCCAAACTGCTTGCGATCATGGATATAGGGCAGCACGGCATCCACGCAGGCCTGCATGATACCCAGCGGGCCACCCGACAGCACCACACGTTCATAATCCAGCCCGCTCATCAGTACCCGCACACCGCCGTTTTCGGCGCCCAGTATGTTTTCTGCCGGTACTTCACAATCCTGGAACACCAGCTCACAGGTATTGGAGCCGCGCATGCCGAGTTTATCGAGTTTGGGAGAGCGGCTGAAACCGGGATAGTCGCGTTCGACCAGAAAGGCCGTGATGCCGTGGGCACCGGCGTCGGCATCGGTGCGCGCATAGATCACATAGACATGGGCATCGGGCCCGTTGGTGATCCACATCTTGCTGCCGTTGAGCACATACACATCACCCTGTCTGCGAGCGGCGAGTTTCATGCTGACCACATCGGAGCCGGCGTTGTGTTCGCTCATGGCCAGCGCACCGATGGCTTCGCCACTGACCAGACCGGGCAGGTAGCGCTGCTTCTGCGCCTCATTGCCATTGCGGAAGATCTGATTGACACACAGGTTGGAGTGCGCACCGTAGCTCAGGCCGACACTGGCCGAGGCGCGGCTGATTTCCTCGGCAGCGATGACATGCGCCAGATATCCCAGGCCGGCGCCGCCGTACTGCTCAGACACCGTGATACCCAGCAATCCCAGGTCGCCCATTTTACGCCACAGATCGGCCGGGAACTCGTTGTCCCGATCAATGCCGGCGGCGCGTGGTGCTATTTCCCGGTCAGCAAACTGGCGGATCTGCGTTTGCAGCATCTGCAGCGTGTCGTCCAGGTCAAAATTCAGTTGCGGATAATGCATGGCATCGGTCTCTTGTTATTCTGCGGCATTGATATAGCCGAATTTATCAACAGACCGATTCTAAACCAAAAATGAACGGATTCACATCATGGCAAACCCCGCAGACAAGCCCCGCAGTACAGGCGACCTCAGGCGCTGAACTGTTTGACCATTTCACGCATCGCGGCAATGTCCCGGGCCAGCCGTGTGCTGCTGTCCGCGTTGATACGCGAGGCATCGCTGGTTTTCTCCGATTGCCCCTGGATATTGACGATATTGCGGTTCACTTCTTCGGCCACCGCGCTTTGTTCTTCGACCGCAGTCGCCACCTGGAAGGTCATATTGCGGATGTCCGATACCGCCTTGCTGATCGAGTTGTAAGACTGGCCGGCCTCCTGGTTGTAGCTGACACAGGCCTTGGCCTTGCCCTGGGCATCGGTAATGCTGTCGACACAGCTGTTGGTGCTGTTCTGGATGCGCGAGATGATGTCCTTGATCTCCACCGTGGAATTCTGCGTGCGCTGGGCCAGGGTGCGCACCTCATCGGCAACCACGGCAAAACCCCGGCCCTGTTCACCGGCACGCGCCGCTTCGATGGCGGCGTTCAGAGCCAGCAGGTTGGTCTGTTCGGCAATGGCGTTGATCACTTCAATCACTGATCCGATGGCCTTGCTGTCGGTGCCCAGGCCGTTGATCAGCTGAGTGATGTCATCGATGTTCTCGGCCAGCTTGGTGGTGGCCGACAGGCTTTCCTCAATGGAGTGATGCCCCTTTTCGACCGACTTGTCAGCTTCTTCAGCCGCGCCGGAAGTACGCGCGGTGTTGCTCGCTACCTCAACAATGGCACTGGACATCTCGGTAACCGCAGACGACACCGAGGCCAGCTCATGCTGCTGCTGATTGATGGCCTGATCGGTGACATGCACCGATTCCGTGGCCTGTTTGGCCAGTGCAGTCAGACGAGTAGCTGACTCATCGACGCGTTTGAGTATGGTATCAACCTGGGACTGGCGGAATTTCAGGGCCAGTTCGATGCTGCCCAGTTCATCGTGTCGTCCTGTGTACACCGCGCGTGCCAGTGCATCAGAGCAGATGGCCTGGCTGCTTTGCAGCAGCGGCGTCAACTGTGCCAGTTTCCAGGCGCAGCCGCCGATGCCGGCCGCAGCTGCAATCATCGCCAGCACCCAGGCCAGAGGTCCGGACAGCAGGCTCAGCGCGGCCGCCGTGGCAATCACGCTGACGCCCTGTATGGCCAGCAGGGACTGCCGCCAGGACAACAGCGATGACAGGCGGACGCTGGCGCCGGCGCGCAGTTTTTTATACAGCGATTCGGCGTTGGCGACATGTTTTTCGTCCGGGCTGGCTCGCACCGACTGGTAGCCGGCCACCTTGCCGTTTTCCATGACCGGCGTCACGTAAGCGTCAACCCAATAGTAGTCACCGTTTTTGCATTTGTTCTTGACCATGCCCATCCACGGCTTGCCGGCCTGCACGGTGCTCCACAGCGCCTTGAAAGCATCCTTGGGCATGTCCGGGTGGCGAACGACATTGTGCGGGGCGCCAATCAGCTCCTCCTCGGTAAATCCGGAAATCGCCATAAATTCCGGGTTCGCATACCGGATGTAGCTTTTCAGGTCGGTGGTGGAAACCAGTTTTTCGGAGGCGGAGAAGAGTTTGCGTTGGGCCATGATGCGGGGTCTCTAATGCTTTGTTAAGTGTACATACCCGGTATCGGCGTGGCTCGGTCTAACTTGAGGTCGGCTGTGTCACGCGGCACCCGATGGAGAACCGGCCTGCCGGAACCAGCTGACGAAGCGCTCGGCACTACAGGGCCGATGAAAATAAAAGCCCTGAATCTGATCACAGTGGTGATCACGCAGGTATCTCAGCTGTCGGGCATTTTCCACGCCTTCGGCAATCACGGTCAGGCCCAGGGTTTTGCCCATGGAGATGATGGCTTTACTGATGGCCTGGTCTTCCTTGCTGTGATCCAGATCACGAATAAAGGCCCGGTCAATTTTAAGGGTATCAATGGGGTAGTGGCGCAACTGCCCCAGCGAGGAATAGCCGGTACCAAAATCGTCAATGGCAAAGCGCACGCCCATGCGTTTAATCGCGGTCATCAGGACGATGGCGCGTTCGGGGTTCTGCATGACCAGGCTTTCGGTAATCTCCAGCTCCAGCAGCTCCGCGGCAAACCCGGTGCGTGCCAGCACGTCGCTGATGTGCTGCAACAGATCCGGGTGATTGAACTGGCGGGCAGACAGATTGACCGCCAGCCCCAGCGCCGGCAGGCCCTGAGCCTGCCATGCCACCAGCTGCTGGCAGGCAGTTTCCATCACCCACTCGCCAATGGGAATAATCAGGCCATTGTCTTCGGCAATGGGAATGAACTGCACCGGCGAAATCTCGCCCAGTTCCGGATGCGTCCAGCGCAGCAGTGCTTCAACACCCACTACCTTGTTGCTGTTCAGCGCCACCTTGGCCTGGTAGTGCAGGCTTAACTCGTTGCGCTCCAGTGCATGGCGCAATTGCAGGGACAGGTTGGCCCGTTCCTGGGTGTACTGATGCAGGTCGGCGGAATAGATCCGGTAGTTGTTGCGGCCGTCTTCCTTGGCGGCATACATGGCCGTGTCGGCGTGTTTCATCAGGGTTTCTTCGTCATTGGCGTCATCGCCAAACAGACTGATACCTATGCTGCCACTGACAGCAAATTCGCGATCATCCAGGGCGATGGGCTGTTTGAGCATTTGCAGCACATTCCCGGCAATGTGGCCGGCCTGTTGTTTGTCATTGACCCGGTGCAGCAGCACGACAAATTCGTCGCCGCCCAGGCGCGCGACGATATCGCTGTCACGCAGTGGCTTGCGCAAGCGCAGCGCGATCTCTGTCAGCAGGGCATCTCCGGTATGGTGGCCATAGGTATCATTGACCGCCTTGAAACGGTCCAGATCGATAAACATCACCGCAAAACGCTGATCCTGGTAGCGGTTAGCGGTGCGGATGGCCTGGCGCAACAGCTCACTGAACATCACCCGGTTGGGCAGGCCGGTCAGGGTGTCATGTGTCGCCAGATGCTTGATACGATCGGCGACCCGTTTTTTCTCGGTAATATCGCGGGAAATGCCACGATAGCCGGCAAATTTGCCGTCACTGTCAACAATCGGTTCGCCAGCCAGGGAGAAGTGATACCGTACATCTTCGTCATTGGTGAACGAAAATTCAAAGTCGCGAAACGGCTGGCCCTTTTTCAGCAGGCGACGCAACTGGCGCCAGTTCAGCGAATCGGGTTTGATGCCGGGCATCTGCCACAGGTGGCGGCCCAGGATGGCCCTGACCGCCTTGTGGTTGCTTTCCCCCACCACCCGTCCTTCATATTTGGTAAAGCGCAGGCTGGCGTCCTGTTCCCAGTAGAAATCAGAGGTCAGGTTGGTCAGACTGCGGAAACGTGCCTCACTTTCGCGGATCAGCGCCGCCGCCCGGGCCTGTTCCTCGGCATTGGCAAAGCCGTCCAGGGCAAAGGAGATATTGTCTGCCATGCTTTGCATCACCGCCTGGGTTTCGCCATCAAAGGCATCTTTGATGCGGCTGTAGAACCTGTCTCTTATACACATCTCCGAGCCCACGAGACAGGCAGAAATCT